>DAOUQA010000032.1 GCA_030625905.1 Kiritimatiellales bacterium
TGTCCGCCGTAGATAAGAGCCTTTGGCGAAGGAGGAAGGCGGTCCCAAACACCCGCGCACTACTTTCCGCATTTAAAAGCGGCGTCAAGCCACCGCACCAGATGTGCGCTCTTTGGAGTGCGCAGGCTTGACTGCGCTTTCAAACACCCTCGCTCCGCCTGAAACCAAGAACCTTTAACCGACAGGAACACTCTCTTCCAGTTCGTCGGCGGGCACCTCGGTTGGCGCGACAATTGGGATGGGTTCGGGCTCGGTCTCCAGCGGAACGGTCGCTTCAAGGATCAGGTTGGTGGAAAGCACGGCCTCGTTGGTTTCAACCAACACCGGGATAGCCGAAGGCTCAAGCCCCGTCACTCCAGCCATAGTTGCCTTAACCGCCTCTTTTTCTTCGGGCTCCTCAACAGAAGCCCAGCGCGGAGCCGATTCGGGATGTTCACCGACAAGCTTCAAGAACGACTCGTATGCCCATGGTGCATGTTTTGCCACAGTTTGCGCCTTCAGTTCAAAGACGCCAAAAATCACGAGCACCTCGAAGACAATCAGTAGCAGCACCAAAACCAGGGTAATGTGTGCGATCGGGTTGCATCTTTTTGTTTCATGCTTGCTCATCAGTTCCTTATTGGTGTTCTTAGGCCCTTACATCTCAACTTCCTACCATTATGCGTTGCTCTTCGTCACTTTGCGTGGGTTGTTTTGGACAGGATTACAGGATCATCAGGATGGGCTTAGAATGGGTGAGCTTCCTGTTTATCAATGCACCTGCCCTTCAAAAGCCCGTATTTATTGCCTCTTCTACTGTTTCGAATCTATATCAAGGACAGGAAACGGCCTCTGATCAACCGGATTAAAATCCTGTCTATCCTGTAATCCCGTCTAAAAACTCTCCCTTTGTTTATGGTCTACCCATTCAAAATGACGAAGAGCCAATCTACAACCATTAACCTGCTCTGGCGGAATGTTTTTAACCACGAAATACGCAGCGCGGCAAAGCCGCAACCAAATTTAAACCGCGAATGGACACCCTGAAAGCGTAGCGATAAATAATTTTCGCAAAAAATAGTGACTGCAAGGAACGGTTCATGAACGCGAATAAGCAACCAACGGATTAATGTAAATTGGATTATCAGGATTTAGATCGGTGAAAATCTGCGTAATCTGAGGACTCTATTTTGATTGCGGCTCACCAGCTTTTGCCTCGTTCCAGAAAACATCCAGCTCATCCAATGTGAATTCCTTGAAATCCCGGCCGGCGGCATGAACCTTTTCCTCCACAGACTGGAATCGCCGGACAAATTTCTTAATATTTTGGTTCAGCAATTCTTCGGGGTTGTGCCCGAGAAAGCGGCTAACGTTTACCACGGAAAAAAGTAGGTCGCCAAGCTCGTCACGAATATCCGCTTCGTGGTTGCGGGAGATGGCCTCCTTCACCTCTTCAATCTCTTCGTGGAGCTTGTCGAGCACATCGTCGATGTGGGTCCAATCGAACCCGGCACGTGCCGCGCGCTTTTGCACCTGATGGGCTTTTTGCAAGGCCGGCAAATATTTCGGGATCCCTGCAACGATGGAAGCGGGCTGATCGCCGTCCTGCTTTTCCGTCTTTTTAATGGCATCCCAGTTTTTCAACACCTCGGCCGTACCGGAAACCTCCACCTCGCCAAAAACATGTGGATGGCGGCGCTCCAGCTTGTCGGCAATGGCAGTGGCCACATCGGAAAATTCAAAATGCCCCTCTTCCTCGCAGATCTGACTCTGGAAAACGATTTGCAGCAACAGGTCGCCAAGTTCCTCCTCCAGGCTGGAGCAATCCCCGCTTTCGATGGCGTCGATCACCTCGTATGCCTCTTCGATCAGCCCCGACTTCATCGATTCCAGCGTCTGCTCCCGATCCCAAGGGCAACCATCCGGGCCGCGCAGTTTCTTTATAATGCCCAGCAGTCGTTCCACGGCTTCTTCTGGCTTTGCCATCTGCTTCTCCTTCCTGAACAAAAAAGGCGCCCTAGAACAGGCGCCTTTTGGTATAATACCCTGTCGCCTACATCCGCAGAGTTAGATCAAGGATTTCCTTGGGTTTTACATCGCTCAGCGAATCGAGCACCAGCTTTGCTCCGCTGAAATCCTGGAAGGCCGTGTATTCATCCGGCACGGCAATGCAGGCCGCCCCAGCAGTCAGACCGCCCTTGCAGGCAATCTGCGACGATACAACGGCAACCAACGTGGCATCTTCCTTGTCGCATTTTTTGAGCATTTTCAGCCAACTGTCGGCGCGCGGAAAGGATTCCTTTACCTCGTCGGGGATGATTAGCTCAACACCCATCTCGGAGAGCCCCAGCTTGTCCATTAGCGCAACAGCGTCGGCTTCAGGCAGCGCGGTGAAGGCCAGAACCGGAATCCCCTTTTCTTGAACCGCCTTGATCAACTTTCCAAGCCCCTTGTCTAGCTCGGCATCGTTTTTGCAGTAGGCCGTGATGGCCTTTTCAACCGAAGCCACGGCTTTTTCGATGGCATCGGCCTTTTTCCCGGCCTGTTTCAGCACGCTGGTAATAGCCGCACGAGGCACCGGCGACATGCCCGATCGCGCAAATGACACCAGCGTAAGCTCCACGCCCTTGGTCTTAGCTGCGCTCTTGATGGCCGTAAATTCCACATGGCGCTTCTTGGTAGCCACATACTCCAGTTCAAAGATCAGGGCATGCGTCGCACGTGCCTGTGGTTCGTCCGTTTTTACCTCGTCACTCATAAAAAAAACTCCGTTTTTGTTATTCGTTATTGGTTACTGGTTATTAGGCTGACCGTTCTGGCTCTGCCGTTCCCCGATAACAAATAACTATTCCCTGATAACCGCTCTCGCATAACCGCAGGTTTTGCGGGAGATTTCCAAAAATGAGGGCGTAGTGTATGGGGCTTGCCCGATCAGGTCAAGTACAGGATTTCCAGCCTGAAATCCACCGTTTCCCTAGCCTGAAAATATTTCTCGGCTTTATAGGGTTGCAAGGGAAGCGCGCGATATGGATGATACTCCGAATTTTGAGAATACCATGCCCTGAAACAGTCGGATGTTACGGAAAATATGATGAAAAAAGCGATTATTGCACTCGAAGATGGAACCTGCTTTGAAGGCCGGGCGTTTGCCGGATCAGGCGAATTCTTTGGCGAACTGGTTTTCAACACCTCAATGACCGGCTACCAAGAGATTTTGACCGATCCCTCCTACCACGGCCAAATCGTCACCATGACCTACCCCCTCATCGGAAACTACGGCATCAACGACGAGGATGTGGAGTCGCGCGGCATCTTCGCCCAGGGCCTCGTGGTCAGCGAATGCTCGCGCATCTACAGCAACTGGCGTGCAACCAAGTCGCTCCCCGAATATCTGGAAGAAAATGGTAAAATAGGCATCGACGATGTAGACACCCGCGCCATCACCCTGCATATCCGCGACAAGGGAGCCATGAAGTGCGTCGTCTCCACCGAAGACCTCGACAAGGACAGCCTCGTGGCCAAAGCCAAAGCCTCCGACGGACTCGTTGGCCGCGACCTCGCCACCGAAGTCAGCATCGCCCAAAAATATGTCTGGCCGGAAGGCGGCAAGCCTGATGCGCAATTCAAGGTGGCGGTTGTCGACTGCGGTATTAAGTTAAACCAGCTCCGCATCTTCGACGACCTCAACTGCGAATGCACCGTCTACCCCAACACCTCGAATGCGGAAGAGATTCTTTCGAGCAACCCCGACGGCATCTTTGTCTCCAACGGCCCCGGCGACCCCGCCGGCGCACCGGAAACCACCGAATTGGTCGGCAGGCTGATTGAATCAAAAACCCCCATGTTTGGAATCTGCTTTGGCCACCAGATGCTGGGCCGCGCACTTGGGGCGGAGACCTTCAAACTCAAGTTTGGCCACCGCGGCGGCAACCAGCCGATCCAGGATCTGCGCACCACCAAGGTCGAGATCGCTTCCCACAACCACGGATTCTGCATCGACGCCGATTCCGTTAACGCCGATGTTGCCGAAGTGACGCACCTCAACCTCAACGACAACACCGTGGCCGGCCTCAAGCACAAGCAGCAACCGCTCTTCTGCGTACAGTACCACCCCGAAGCCGCCCCCGGCCCCCACGACCCGTTCTACCTCTTCGAGGAGTTCATCGACTTAATGAAGGAAAACAAAAGCTAACCCGCGAGGGTATCACAATTTGTGATACCCTCCACAATGTAAACGATGCTTCCAGCTTCGTTTCGCATGAACAGCAGAGATTGATTAGCCGCGAGAGAACGCAAAGAACACAAAATAAAACGAAAAAAGACGAACTAAAGAAGGAACAATAGCAAGGATATCACCATTTGTGATATGTTCACGGAGAACGAATTAAACCCATGGAAGGCCATTCAAGCAGCAAAGAGGGACTCATTCCCGTCGAACGAATCGAGCAGACGATCTATCTCCTCCGAGGACAGAAGGTGTTGCTGGATCGTGATTTGGCGAAGCTATATAATGTTGAAACGCGCACGCTGAACCAAGCCGTGGGCAGAAACAAGAATCGCTTCCCGGAAGACTTCATGTTTGAGCTGACCCGCGAGGAAATCCGGAACTTATCACAAATTGTGATAAGTCCGACCTTCAAACACGCACCGCGGGTTTTAGCCTTTACGGAGCAGGGTGTGGCGATGCTTTCCGGCATATTGAAAAGCCAGCGAGCCGTTGATGTGAATATCGCGATAATGCGTACTTTTGTGAAACTGCGGCGGATGCTTGAGTCGAACGAGGAACTGTCACGGAGACTCGATGAACTGGAATCAAAGTATGATGAACAGTTCCGTATGGTTTTCGAGGCCATCCGCGAACTTATGATTCCGCCGGAACCAAAGAAAAACCCCATGGGCTTCCACGTACGCGAGGAACCCCCCGTTTATGAAGTTAGGGAAATAAAAACGTAGCCGCGCCGGAATACAAAACAAAGAAAGAAGAATTATGAATCACCCCGAATGGATTGCCATTTTAGACTATGGCTCGCAGGTCACGCAGTTGATTGCGCGGCGCATCCGCGAGCAGAAGGTCTACTGCGAAATTATTCGCTTCGACACCCCGGCCGAAGAGCTGAAGGCACGAGCACCGAAAGGGATCATCCTTTCCGGCGGGCCCTGCAGCGTGCCGGACGAGGAATCGCCCAAGTGCGATCCCGCCCTGTTTGAACTCGGAATCCCGATCCTTGGAATCTGCTACGGTATGCAGCTCGCCGCCCACGCCCTCGGCGGATCGGTCAAGCCCGGCCTGAATCGTGAATACGGCAAGGCCATGATGCAGATCACCGGAAATTCCCCCCTCTTCAAGGGTCTCGATCCTAACCTGCAAGTCTGGATGAGCCACGGCGACAAGGTAGAAGCCATGCCGGATGGGTTTGAGGTTGTTGCTGAATCCGACAACTGTCCCTACGCCACCATGCAGGATCTAAATCGAAACATCTTTGGCGTCCAGTTCCACCCCGAAGTCGTTCATACCCCGCAGGGCAAGGAAATGCTTTGGAACTTCGCCTTTGAAATTTGCGGATGTTCCGGTGATTGGGAAATGTCCAGATTTGTCGAACATACCATCAACCAGGTACGTCAACAGGTCGGCGACAACCATGTGCTGCTTGGCCTTTCCGGCGGGGTCGACTCCTCCGTCGTGGCCGCCCTGCTCCACAAGGCCATTGGCGACCAGCTCCACTGCGTCTATGTCGACAACGGCCTTATGCGCCACCGGGAAACGGAAGATGTCGAGGAACTCTTCGGCAACGCCTTTGGCATTGACCTCACCGTCGCCCGCGCCGGCGACCTTTTCCTCGACAAGCTAACCGGTATTTCCGATCCGGAAGAAAAGCGCAAGATGATCGGTGGAACCTTTATCGATGTCTTCGCCGAAAAGGCACGCGGCCTGAGTGACAAGATTAAATTTCTCGCCCAGGGCACACTCTACCCCGACGTCATCGAATCCGTCTCCCCAATCGGCGGCCCCTCGGCCACCATCAAGAGCCACCACAACGTCGGCGGCCTGCCGGACGACCTCCAGTTCGAGCTGATCGAGCCGCTGCGCGAACTCTTCAAGGACGAAGTCCGCGAAGTTGGACGCGAACTCGGCCTGCCAAGCTACGTTGTCGATCGCCAGCCCTTCCCCGGCCCCGGTCTTGCCGTGCGCATCATCGGCGACATCACACCGGAGCGCATCGATGTGCTTCAGCAGGCCGACCTGCGCGTCCGCGAAGAAATCATGAAAATGCCGAATCACCTCGATGTGTGGCAATACTTCGCTGTCCTCCTGCCGATCCAGACCGTCGGCGTGATGGGTGATGATCGAACCTATGAGAATGTCGTGGCGGTTCGCGCCGTTGAAAGCCGCGACGGCATGACTGCCGACTGGTACAAGCTGCCGTACGAGGTCATGGACTCCATCTCCAACCGGATCATCAACGAAGTCCGTGGTGTCAACCGGGTCTGCTACGACATCAGCTCCAAACCGCCAAGCACCATCGAGTGGGAATAAATTCAACGCAAAGACGCTAAGGACGCAAAGGCTCGCAGAGAAATGACAGAGAACGAATTATCTAAGGAAATAATCGGTGCGGCGATTGAGGTGCATCGCCACCTTGGACCAGGCCTTCTTGAAAGTGCCTATGAGGAAGCCCTTTGCCACGAACTTGAACTGCGGGGCATTCCACACGAACGGCAGAAATATCAATCACTGAACTATAAAGGGAAGATATTAAAAACCGATTATCGGATCGATCTATTGGTAGATAAAAAGGTGATCGTGGAAATCAAGGCCCGAGAGACCGTTTCCAAAATTGATAAGGCACAAACCCTGACATACCTTCGTTTAAGCGGAACAAAACTGGCCTTAATCATCAATTTCCACGAACCACTGCTGAAAGATGGAATAACCCGAATAGTAAACGATTTATAATATTACTTTGCGAAGCTCGGCGCTCTTTGCGCCTTTGCGTTGAGGAAAAGATATGGGCAAAAGAACCGACATTCATCATATTTTGATTATTGGCTCAGGGCCGATCGTGATTGGTCAGGCGTGCGAGTTTGATTATTCGGGCACTCAGGCCTGCAAGGCGTTGCGCGAGGAGGGATACACCGTCTCGCTCATCAACTCAAACCCAGCGACGATCATGACCGACCCCGCCACGGCCGACCGCACCTACATCGAGCCCATCACGCCTGAGGCGGTTGAAAAGATCATCATCAAGGAAAAGCCCGACGCGATTCTCCCCACCCTTGGCGGGCAGACCGCGCTCAACACCGCCATGAAGCTGGTTGAAAAAGGAATCCTTGAAAAACATGGCGTGGAAATGATTGGTGCAGACTACGATGCCATCATGCGCGGCGAGGAACGCGACCTCTTCAAAAAGGTGATGGCGGAAGCCGGCATTGAAACCCTCAAGAGCTTTGAGGCGCACAATCTTGACGAAGCCAAACGCGTCGCCACCAAAGAACTCGGCTTCCCGATTATCGTCCGCCCCTCCTTCACGCTCGGCGGCACCGGCGGCGGCATCGCCAAGAACATGGATGAGCTGATGGATATCGCCGAAGGCGGGCTGAAGGCCAGCCTGACCACCGAAGTCCTCCTCGAAGAGTCCGTGTTCGGCTGGAAAGAGTTCGAAATGGAGGTGATGCGCGACAAGAAGGACAACGCCGTCATTATCTGCTCCATCGAAAACATGGATCCGATGGGCATCCATACCGGCGACTCCATCACCGTTGCCCCGGCGCAGACCCTGACCGACCGCGAATACCAGATCATGCGCGATGCCTCCCTGAAGGTGCTGCGGGTCATCGGCGTTGAAACCGGTGGCTCCAACGTCCAATTTTGTATCCACCCCGACACCGGGCGCATGGCAATTATCGAAATGAACCCGCGTGTATCGCGCTCCTCCGCCCTCGCCTCCAAAGCGACCGGTTTTCCGATCGCCAAACTGGCGGCTAAGCTGGCAGTGGGCTACACGCTCGACGAACTGCCCAATGATATTACCAAGGAAACCCCGGCCTGCTTCGAACCGTCTATCGATTATGTCGTGACAAAACTGCCTCGTTTTACTTTCGAGAAATTCCCGGCGGCCGACAACAAACTCGGCGTCAGCATGAAATCGGTTGGTGAAACCATGGCGATTGGGCGTAACTTTAAGGAGTCGCTCCAGAAAGCATTCCGATCCTTGGAAATCGGCGTCGACGGCCTCGACCTCAAGGCCGAATCTAAGGTCGATGAAGCTAAACTCGACAACTATCTGCTGACCACCTGCACCGAACGCACCATTGCCATTAAGATGGCGCTTAAAAAGGGATACTCTATTGAGAAGATCCATAAGATGACCTACCTCGACCCATGGTTCATCGATCAGATTCTCCAAATCGTAGAGATCGAAAAGCAGATTGTTGATGCGGCCGAGCTGGATTATGACCTGCTGAAGTATGCCAAGAAAAATGGCTTCTCCGACGAGCAGATCGGTGTTTTGCGCGGCTGTGCCGGGAACGACATCCGCGCACTCCGTAAAGAGCTAGGCATCATCCCGGTCTATAGCCTTGTCGATACCTGTGCCGGAGAGTTCGAGGCCTCCACCCCCTACTTCTACTCCTGCTACGCCGACCTCGACGAAACGCGCCAGACTGAAAAACAGAGCGTCATCGTTCTCGGCTCCGGCCCCAACCGCATCGGCCAGGGCATCGAGTTTGACTATTCCTGCGTCCACACCGTCAAGGCACTACGCGAAATGGGCTACGAGGCCATCATGGTCAACTCCAACCCGGAAACGGTTTCGACCGATTACGACACCTCCGACAAGCTCTACTTCGAACCGCTCACTTTCGAAGACGTGATGAACATCTACGAAGCCGAAAAACCGCTCGGCATGATTGTCCAGATGGGCGGGCAAACCCCACTCAACCTGGCCGACCGCCTGTTTGAAGCCGGGGTTCCAATCCTTGGAACTTCACCGAAGAGCATTGCCGCAGCCGAAGACCGCGAGCTCTTTCGCCAGCTACTCAATAAGCTTGAACTCAAGCAGCCCGAAAGCGCAACGGCCCGGACGCTTGATGAAGCCAAGGCCATTGCCAAGCGCATAGGCTTGCCTGTCATGATCCGTCCGTCATTCGTACTCGGCGGCCGCGCCATGATGGTCGCCTACGAGGAGGAGGAACTCGAACCGTTCGTCAACGCCGCCTTTGCCGCCAGTCCCGACTTTCCGATACTGATCGACCGCTTCCTCGAACATGCCATCGAGGTAGACGTCGACCTCGTCTGCGACGGCAAGGATGTCTATGTCGGCGGCGTCATGGAACACGTCGAGGAAGCCGGCATCCATTCCGGCGACTCCGCCTGCTCGATCCCCCCCTACACCCTCTCCAGCGAGATGGTCGGGCGCATCAAAGCCGCCTGCACCGCCATGGCAATGGAAATTGGCGTGAAGGGTCTGATGAATGCACAGATCGCGATCAAGGATAACGAACTCTACATCATCGAAGTCAACCCGCGCGCCTCGCGCACCGTTCCATACGTCAGCAAGGCAACCAACGTGCCGCTGGCAAACATCGCTACGCAGATTACCATGGGAAAAACAATCGAGGAACTCGGATTGGTTGGCTTCGAACCCAGAATTGAGTGGTATGCCGTCAAGGAAGCCGTCTTTCCGTTCAACCGTTTTGCGGGCGTCGACCCGATCCTCGGACCGGAAATGAAATCCACAGGGGAAGTGATGGGTATCGACAAAACCTTCGAGCTCGCCTTCTGGAAAGCGGAAATCGCCGCGGGGCAGGTGTTGCCGACCAAAGGAACGATCTTCCTCAGCGCCAAGGATCGCGACAAGGACTGGATCGTTGAAATCGGCAAGGAGTTTTCCGAGATGGGCTTCAAGCTGATCGCCACCGAAGGCACGGCGCAGGCCTTGCACAATGCCGGGCTTGAAGTGTTGCTCACCCACAAGCTGGCGGACGACGGGAAGAATGTTATCGGCCTCATGAAGGAGAGCGGTGTGCAGTTGCTGATTAACACACCCAGCGGGCCGGTTGCCCGCGTGGACGAAATCAAGATCCGCTCCGAAGCCATCCTACGCGGCCTTCCGATCGTTACCACCGAATCCGGCGCACACGCCACGGCCAAAGCCATCCGCTACATCGCCAGCAATGACTGGGACGTGAAACCAATTCAGGAATACCACGCTTAAAGACGAGCTATAAACCTGAAAGAAAAGCATCCGTGCTGTTATTGCGGGTGTTTTTGAACTCGGGAAAGAAAACCGGGTCGATGCCTTTGAACTTTGATACAAGAGAGGGTTTCTTTCTCCTTTCCCTCTCTTACGAGGCGGGCACCCTAAACAGCCGCCTTTTTTTTCCCATTCTCGCGCGGCGATTTGAAGCAAATGCGGGCGATCCAATCCATGAACTCCTCTTCCCCGCTGAACATCTCGATTTCAACACGCATGAAGAGGATGGGGATATCCAACCGATCGACAAAGGGAAAGCGTACGGCATCCTTCTCGGTGGTCAGGATGGCCTCGGCCCCGCATTTGATGCTCCGGTTGATGGTGTTGATGATTTCCTGCTGGCTAAAACGGTGATGGTCGGTAAAGCGTCGCGTATATACAATCTCCGCGCCAAATTCGCGGAGTGCATTTTCAAAACTTTCAGGCACGGCAATTCCCGAAACCGCCGCGATTTTCATGCCCTTTAGTCGATCAAGGCCATACGTTGTTTCGCCGAAAACATTCTTGAGATATTTAGCGGCGTGGCGACACTCGGAAATCTCGGCGTGGGGATTCAATCTGCGCAGATGTTCCTTGAGTTCCGGTGCGCCCCCTTCGGTGCATTTTGTGATGAAGATGAAACCCGCTCGCTTAATGTTGCGCATCGGTTCGCGCAGGAGCCCGCGGGGCAACAGGTGGCCTCCGCCAAACGGATTGGTCTGGTCAACCAAGGCGATATCGAGACGATGGCCAAGCTTCAGGTACTGGAACCCGTCGTCGAGAATCAGGGTGTCGCACCCCAATTCCTTGATGGCGTATTTACCGGCCTTTACGCGATCCTTGTCGACCACCACAGAGACCTCCGGCAGATTGGAGGCGAGCATGTAGGGCTCGTCGCCAGCCGTATGGGAATCGAGCAGGAGCCGTTTTCCATCGGATACCACGCGCGGCGGGGTTTCGATCTTGCCCGTGGTGATGCGCTGGGTCATCTTTTGCAGGAACGGAAGTTCCTTGCTCTTGTAGCCCCGGCTAAGAATGGCAACCTTGCGCCCCTGCTGTTGCAGGTTGCGTGCAAAAACCTCCACCACGGGGGTCTTTCCGGTTCCACCCACCGTCAGGTTTCCAACACTAATAACCTGGCAACCCAGTGTATTCGGGCGGATGATGCGGTGGTGGTAGAGCCACAATCGCACCTGTACGATGACCGTGAATATCCAGGAAAGTGCCTGCAAAATCCCGCGCAACATCGTTACGGTATTGCCCTCGCGACGCCCCTCGATTACGTCGAGCAGGTACACTTCTATCTGTTCGATTTTCTGTTTGTTAACCATGCTTCGGAATTAGTTGGAATTGGCGCGACTATATACCCGATGGAACCGGTTCTTCAAGGCGGGACTGATGGACATAAAAAAAGGCTAAATCCCTTTTTCGGGCAAGGTCAACAGGTGTAGACCGAATGTTGAAATGGTGTGGCACCGGCTTCCATTCTGATGGAGCCGGTTGCGTGCTCCCGCAGACGGGAAGCGCGCGCTACACCTGTTTTTTCTCTAACTCATTATCTCATCCCCGGAACTGGGCTATGAACCAAAAAAGGCGCCCCGCTTGCGCGGAGCACCTTCTCAAGCATTGCCAAACGACTTTACAGGTTAAGAGCCTCGCGCAGCACGTCAACCTTATCGGTCTTTTCCCATGGGAATTGCGGTCGACCAAAGTGGCCATAGGCCGCGGAGTCGAGGTAGTTCCATCCGTTCGGTGCCAGTAGGCCGAGGTCGGCGATCAATGCGCTCGGGCGGAAGTCGAAGATATCGCCCGCCTTGAGCACTTCCTCGATCAAGTGGTCGTCCATCTTGCCCGTACCGTAGGTTTCGACGTTGATGCTCAAGGGCTTGGGTACGCCGATGGCGTAGGCCACTTGGATTTCGCACTTGTCGGCCAAGTCGGCGGCCACGATATTCTTGGCGGCATAGCGGGAATAGTACGCCGCCGAGCGGTCGACCTTCGACGGATCCTTTCCGGAGAAGGCACCCCCGCCGTGGCTCCCCACCCCGCCGTAGGTATCGACGATTATCTTGCGGCCGGTCACTCCGGCATCGCCGTGCGGCCCGCCAATCACAAACTTGCCGGTTGGATTGATGTAATATTCCGTGTCGGCCTTGAGCAGGCCGGTCGGAGCCAATACATCCTTGCAGATCTTGATCAGGTCTGCGCGGATCTGCTCCAGCGAGACATCGTCGGTCTGGTGGGAAATAACCACGGTCTCGATCGACTTTGGCTTGCCGTCGATATGGAGAATGGAAACCTGCGATTTGGAGTCGGGGCGCAGGTAGGGAATCGTTCCGGCCTTGCGGATTTTCTGCAACTCGTAGAGCAAGCGGTGGCTGTAGGCAATCGGCGCGGGCATCAACTCCTTGGTGGCGTTGCTGGCATAACCAAACATCATGCCCTGATCGCCCGCGCCCTGCTCATTAAAAAGGCCTTCGCCTTCGGTCACACCTTGCGAAATATCGGGCGACTGCCCGTGCAAACGGTTGATATATTCAAAGCTGTCGGCATTGAACATTAGTTCCTCACGGTCATAGCCGATGTCGCGCACCACTTGGCGGGCAACCGACTCGGGATCAACCTTGTCCCATCCCGCGCAAGTGATTTCACCGGCATTGACCACCAGATTGGTCGTCGTCAGTGTTTCGCAAGCCACCCGGCTTCTCGGATCCTGCGCCATGCAGGCATCGAGAATGGCATCGGAAATCTGGTCGCATACCTTGTCCGGATGCCCCTCGGAAACCGACTCGGAAGTAAAAACATGGTCTGCTCGTATTTTGCTCATAAAGAACCTCTATTCGTTTATTCGGATTAATGGATATAATGCAAAATTTAGCGAACCGCCCCCTTTGATACGATAAAAAACATGGAAAATCTACTGCGTCCTCCAGTCCGGGGATATCACCGACCGTGCGTCCCCTGAATTGAAGCAGGAAGCCAAAGCTACAGGTGCGCACGCCCACCGAAGAACTGTTTTTTCGTGACATTAAGCTTTGTCATTCTTCTTTACCCGCTCCAGGCTTGACCGCCCACCCGACTCGATCTACTGTTTCCTGCCATTGGAAGCCCCTATATGGAAGAATTCACAAAAGACGACCTGATCAACTTTCTCCCAAGGTTCGAAACCTTCGTTGGCATCGACTCCGATGGCTGTGTATTCGACACCATGGAAATCAAGCAAAAGGATTTTTTCCACCCGGCGATCATCCATCACTGGAAACTGGAGGCCATCGAACCGCAGGTACGCGCCGCCGCCGAATTCATCTACCTCTACTCCACCTTCCGCGGCCTCAACCGCTTCCTCGGCCTCTGCAAGACCTTCGAATTGCTCAATGATTGGCCGGAAGCACGCGACAAGGCCGATCTTCCTGATCCGACCGCCCTTCGGACCTTCTGCGATTCCGGCCAGCCTCTCAGCAACGCCACCATCAAAATAGAGGCAGAGCGAACCGGTAGCAACCTGCTGGCCAAGGCCTACGACTGGAGTGTCGAGCTAAACAAAGACATCGACCAAAAGATGCCTGACCCGCCGCCCTTCCAGGGAGTGGAAGCGGCGCTGAAGCGGATCTCGGAAAATTCCGACGCCATTGTTATTTCCCAAACCCAGGCCGGCGCCCTTCTCAAGGACTGGCATCGCGACGACTTGGCAAGATATGTTTCCGTCATTGCCGGTCCCGAGATGGGAAGCAAGATCGACCATTTCACCATGGCCGTCGTCAACCGCTATCCCGCCAACGCCATCCTGATGGTCGGCGATGCCCCCGGCGACCTCGCCACCGCCCAAGCCATCGGCTGCAACTTTTTCCCGATCAACCCCAGCCGCGAAACCGAAAGCTGGAAACGTTTCATGGATGAAGCCTATGCCCTGTTTTTATCGGGCGGGTTTTCGGAAGGATACCAGCAGCAACTCAACCACGAATTCAAAGCACTACTACCGGGAACACCACCTTGGAAACAATAGAGATTGAACCCCGAAATATATGATTGGAAGTGAATAGCGACCAATCTCCACACGAAATTCCATTTCAGTCGCAACTTTTCGTGTATTTCGTGGTTAAGAGAAGGTTACCGCCATGGAAAT
>DAOUQA010000065.1 GCA_030625905.1 Kiritimatiellales bacterium
GAAAAAGGTTCAATTTCTGGCCATGGCTTCTCTGGCGCTATGGTTGACAGCCGCTCTGCCCGGTTATGCAAAGCCCGAAGCGCATATCGACCTGAAAGCCATGACGTTCAACATCCGCTACGGCAAAGCCCGCGATGGAGAGAACCATTGGGACAAGCGCAAGGAGCAGGTTTTCGGTATCATCCAGAACCATTCGCCGGATATCGTGGGCTTGCAGGAGGCGCTCCGCTTCCAGATCGACGAAATCAAAGAAAGCCTGCCCGAATATGCCGAGATCGGCACCGCCCGGCAGGGCGAAAAGGAGGGGGAATACTCCGCAATTCTCTACCGCATCGATCGCTTCGTTGTGGACGAATCGGGAACCTTCTGGCTTTCAGATACCCCCGAGGTTCCCTCGGCCTCCTGGGGAAACAAATATCTCCGCATCTGCACTTGGGGGCATTTTACCGACAAGCAGTCGGGCCTGACCTTCTATTTCTACAACACGCACTGGGATCACCGCTCCCAGCCGTCGCGGGAAAAGAGCGCCCGTCTCATCGCGGACACCATCCAAAAACGAACGCATCCGGATCCAGCCATCCTGACCGGGGATTTCAACGCAGGGGAAAGCAACCCCGCCATCGAACACCTTGAAAAAAGGAAAGACACAAGAAACCCAGACCAGCCCCTTCTCGTGAATACATTCCGCACACTGCATCCCAACGAAAAAACCGTTGGAACCTTCAATGGATTCAAAGGAAAAACCAATGGCGACATGATCGACTACATATTCGCAACCCCGGACATCCTTCCCCTACAATCCACCATCATAAGGGATGAACAAAACGGGCGCTACCCCTCCGACCACTTCCCGATAGCGGCCAAGCTTCGGATCGGGGGAGTATCCAGAAAACATTAATCCGACAAGTGGCTACGAGATTTTAAAGCCAAAGACGCAGAGACCTACCCCAACTCTTCGGCAACCTCTTCCCACCGGGTTTCCAAGGTTTGGATCTTGGTCTGGATCTTGGCGAGGCGGGCATTGATGGTGGCGAAATCAGCATCGCGGCGCGCCATCATTTCCTCGGTGAGGGCGGTCTGCTCTTCAGTCAATTGATCGACCTGCTTTTCAATCTTCCGCAGTGCCTTTTCCGCTTCGCGCTGCTGCGCCCGCGCCTTGCGCGCGTCCTTGCCTTTGGAAGCAGGCTGGCTGGCAACGGCCGGCGAGGCCGCCGACCCTCCAGCCGCAGTTTCAAGTTTCAGGTTTCGAGTTTCAAGTTTCTCGAGGTAATAGTCGTAGCCGCCGGGATAGCGCGACACGCCGGAGTCATCGATAGCGATGATGTGCTCGGCAATGTTGCGAACAAAGGTGACATCGTGGCTGACGACGCAGAGCGCTCCCTTATACGCCTTGAGCGCAGTCTCCAGCGCTTCGCGGCCATTGACGTCCAGATTGGTGGTCGGTTCATCGAGCAGCAGAAAGTTAGGCGGGTTGATAAACAGTCGCGCAAAGGCGAGGCGAATCTTTTCGCCGCCGCTGAGGATCCCGCACTTTTTCTGGATGGTGTCACCACTGAACCCGAAACCGCCGAGCAGCTTCCGCACATCGCCCTCGGAGGCCGCGGGATTCTGATCCTTGACGATGTGGAATACGCTCTTTTCGGGCGGCATGGTTTCAGCGAAATCCTGCGACTGATAGCCGACGACCACCTTGTGGCCTAGGACACGCTTCCCGGCACTGGGAGCAAGCGATCCGGCCAACGTGCGCAACAACGTCGTTTTGCCCATGCCGTTGTAGCCCACCAGCGCAACCTTTTCGCCGCGATTAATGTTCACATCCAATCCCTGGAAAATCCATCGCTTCTGGTCGTAGGTAATGCCGGCCTGCTCAAGCCGGACGATTTCGTGGCCGCAATGCGGCGGCTCACCGATGCGGATTTTGGAAAGATTGGCCACCATTTCAGGCGCTTCGATGACCTCCATTTTTTCGAGCTGCTTGATCCGGCTCTGCACCTGCGCGGCCTTGGTGCTCTTGGCGCGGAACCGCCGCACAAAACTTTCGATCTGCTCGCGCTCGCGATCCTGGTTTTTCCTAGCGGCCAACTGATGGCGCAGCCGCTCCTCCCGCTCTTTGAGATAATAGTCGTAGCCGCCTTGGTAGCGCGTGGCACTGCCCCCGGAAATTTCGAGCGTGATGGTGGCCAGCGAACGCAGCAGGTAGCGGTCGTGCGAGATCAACAGCATGGTTCCCTCGAAGCCCCGCAGGAATTTCTGCAGCCACTCGACCGCCGGAAGGTCGAGATAGTTCGACGGCTCATCGAGCATCAGCAGGTCAGGATAGGCAATGAGCGTGCGCGCCAGCTCGGCCCGCATCTGCCACCCGCCACTAAACGAAGAAAACGGCTTGTTGAATTCCTCGACGTGAAAGCCAAGGCCGCAGAGCGCCGCTTCGGCGCGAGCACGCATTTCGTAACCGCCAAGATGCTCGAACTCATGCTGCAAGTTGCCGATCTGCTTGAGCGCGCGTTCCCGCTCCCCGGAGAGCAACCCCTCCATCTGCGCTTCCAGCTCATGGATCCGTGCAGGAATGGTTTTCAGCTCAGGGATCGAATCTTCGGCGTATTCCAGCAGGTTCTCTTTGACCGCATGGGGATTGAGCTGCTGATGCAGATAGCCAATTCGAGTGCTTTTAGGCAGAACCACATCACCCTTGTCCGCCTCAATATCGTTGCTGATCAGCTCAAAGATCGTACTCTTGCCCGCCCCGTTGGGGCCGACCACACCGATCCGCTCCCCGGCATTGATCCGGAACGTTACCGCCTTCAGCACCTCCTGCGCCCCGAAGTGCTTACTCACCTGTATGAAATCAATCATGCGTTCTCCAAAGAATCGGGAGAAGCTACCGAAACCGCCGAGGAATTGGAAGAATAGGTTCATAGTTCCGACTTCAGGCGGTTTTCCGAACCTTCCGTAACGGCGGCATCACGGATGCTGCCCTACATGTAGCGGCGATCCATGATCGCGGAATATGCGGCGAATATCGTCCGGGCGGGCGGCATAGTCCACGCCATAATAGTTTATGTTCGCAATCGGGAAAGAACTCTGGGCGCGTTTTCCGTCACACCATAAAATATCTTTGACCTAAAAGCACGCTCGCACCTGAGCAGTTAGAGGCGGTTTGTGGTACCAGGGCGAAAAAACTGCCGGAAAATAGATTAGCATTTCTTGCACTTGAAAAACTTATGGCATGTCGGGATTCGAATTTTCGGGCCCAGCATTAAAATACATTCCGTTGGAGCGACCTGTTCCTTCGAGATAAAGCGAAAAACAAAAATACAAAATCCATTTCTGAATCAATCCAGTAAATTCAGATTGTTGATTTTTTCAATTAATCTTTATTTTGTGCTTACCGCCATCCAAACTAATTTCTTTTCCATTCCAAACAAATTTTCCAGACAAGCCTTTTGGCAGAACAACTATTCCTTCAATTCCATCATCCTTTATCTTTTTCAACTCAACAATAATATCGCCTGCAACATGTGGCATGTTAGCTTTTATATATTTTAAATCGCCTAAATGTGGTTCAATAATTACCGTTTTAAAGCCCGGAGACATTGGATTAATTCCACAGATAATTGATAAAAAATGATAGTTCGGGCTTGCACTCCAGGCATGGCAATCAGACCGTGTTGGCTCCGGAGTTTCCGCAAAAGTAGTAAGACCTATTTTTATCATCTCCGTCCATGGTTCTAAATTGCTAATATAATCGTTAGCCAAACCGGCCTCTTTCATGGCCTGTATTAAATAAAATTTATAATATAGTGTTGTTTGAATTAAGCTTTTATCACTTTCAATCTTATTGAATAATTCCTTATCAGACTGAACATCAAACATATTAACAAGTATTGCAAGAACATTGGCATGTTGGCTGAAAGATTTTTTCTCAGGCGTATCGGCAAGTAGCCCTTTCCCGTTATCCCAGCATTTTACGTGCGTATTGTTTATTAAAGATAGAGAAAGTTTCCTGTATTCTTCTGCCTGGTGTTTATTTCCAAATGCCTCAAAAAGCTCGGTTGCCATTTGCAAGGCGTGTGCATATTGTAAAGTAATTATCGAGGAATTTCCATCCATGGCCCCCGACGGAGTTCCTCCTATAGGTTTTTGACTGTTCCACTGGCCAAACGACCAATCAACAAAATTCCACCAGTCCATTGGTCCCAACATCCCCGTTTCATCAATTTGTTGCTGATACCAATTCAAAACATTCCGAATACCATTTAAATATTTTTCCACAAAAACTTTATCATCCCGGTGCATCCAGAAATCGTGCACCATTTCAATCCAGCTCAACGAGAAGGTTGGAATAACTTGTGGTTGAGAACAAGGAAAACGACTTTGGGTAAGTCCCATTGGTAATAACGAATTGTAAAACTGGTCAATTGCATTTCGCATTAATCTGTCGTCATTAGCAACATAAAGCGAGATTAATGCTTGTATTCGGGTATCTCCAACATATTGCAACTGCTCGTAATAAGGACAATCGTAATAAGTTTCGCCAGCACATAATCGCGCTGTTCGCCAGCCAACATCCCAGATAGATTGTAATGCGGAATCGTTACTTGTAAACGATGCTTTTTCTTCAAATGGATAGGCCGTAAAATAGGCGTATAAATCGTTTATTATTAAGGGTTCATTTTTTGTTTCCACCGTTAATTCCAGGTAACGAAATGTTCTAAACCACAGAGGTTGAAAATGCCTCTCGCTGCCTCCATCTGGTCTAAATTTATCTGAATAGTAGCTCAGCATTTTTTTATTATCAATTTGATGGCGGTTCCCTTTAATCCCTTTTTCATCAACCATTGCTTCGGCATAACGAATTTCTATTATTGAACCATTGCCTCCACTAACTACTATTTCGGGATAGGCTGTTGTAAGAATAGTTTGGTCGAACAAAATTTTTACTTTGCTATTTACAGGGACATTTATGGGTGACTCCCCGTTCAAAAACCCGCTCTCAACAATAATGTTTTTAGTTCGTTTTACCTCCTTAATACGTTGAAACTTATATTCCATAAACGGAATATTTCGCGGAACAAGACCCCAATCCCAAAAAGTAGATTTTCCGCGGGGTATTCCATTTCCCAAAAGAACAGGCTGTTTCCATGCATTGTCATTAAAGTTTATCTGTTCCCATCCATACGGATATTTGTTTCCATCCACATCTACTCCAAGACCTACAACCGTGTGAGAAGATTGTAAAATAGGAGAAGTATACGATTCGTTTTTATAAACTTTCCATGTCTTATCTGTATTAATTATCGATTCGGCACTATCATTCCCCTGAACAATAAAAGCAGTTTTATTTGAAATTTGCGCCAGCGGTTTATCGTCTCCAAAGTTCCATACTACCGAGGATAAAACGTTGTCTCCTGCTTTTAAATATTTTGAGATCTCTATTGTTTCAAAACGCCAATTAGCCAAATCGCCGCGAGCAGGTCCTTTACAAACTTCAGTGCCATTTACAAAAAATCTATACCGGTTATCTCCCGAAATATGGACAATAAATTTAGATGGTTTCTCTGATAAATTAAGTGTTTTTCTGAAATGAAATACCCCGTAATCCAACAATGAGACATCCGGATATGAAATCCACTGGGCTTCCCATTTATTGTTAAGTAATTCAGAATTTATTTTTGGCTGCTCCTGCCCAAGTACATTAAAAGAAACCAATTGAAAAAGGGCGATGAACGAAAATATCGATTCCGATAGGTATTTGTTGTATTTCATTGTTTCATATCTTATGTCGTGTCTCTTAGAAAATATCAATAACTGCGTTGCGCTCATCTTGAAAACAGTCATTTACGAAAGTAAACTCCTTGATTTCAAGTTTTCGCAAGTCTTGTTCTTGTCATTTTCTAAAAACCGCTTGAAAAATATATGGTTTTATTAAAAGCACTGTGTAGAAATATTAATCTAGAAATTTCATCCACTCAAATAATGGCTGCATCCATTCTTTTGCTGGCAAGTTAAGAACAAAACCATGATCCCCTTTCGGATAAAGGTGCATCTCTGCAGGAATTTTATTTCGGATTAATGCCTGATAAAAACAAATGCTATTTTCGACAGGCACAATGGTATCATCTCCGGTTTGTGTCATCCACGTTGGCGGTGTATCTTTATTGACTTGCATTTCGTTTGAAAAAAGCAAAACATTCTCTTCCTCTGCATTCTCTCCAAGTAAATTTACTCTCGACCCTTGATGAGTTATTTCGTTTGTCATACTGATAACCGGATAAACTAAAATCATAAAATCAGGCCTCAAACTTGTTTTCTCTTTATTTGGGATATATGATTTATTAAAATGAGTACCCGCTGTTGAAGCTAAATGTCCGCCGGCAGAGAATCCCATAATTCCAATTTTATTCGCATCAATATTCCAATTATTCGCATTATCGCGGACTACTTTAATTGCCTGCTGAGCATCTTGCAAAGGCCCAATTGCTTTATCAACCATAATTGAATCGCTGGGCAAACGGTACTTTAAAATGAATGCTGCGACACCTCTACTCTGAAATTCTTCGGCTATTTTAGTGCCTTCCATTTTATAACTTACAAACTCGTATCCACCCCCCGGACAAATAACTACCGCAACTCCGGTTGCTATTTCTTTGTTTGGCAGATAAACCGCTAATGTAGGTTCTGATGTTTTTTGATATCCATAAAACTGACCCTCAATCTTCATCTCAATTTCTTTCATTTGATACGGTTTACTATTGGGAATAGATTCCTGATAGAGAGGCATTATTTCTTGTGCGTTTAAATTTAGTGCAGTAGAAGCAAATAAAAGCAAAATGATTGATAGGAAATCGCTTTTTAGGCGATTGGGGCAGGCTCCCCGAAATCTCGTTTTAAAAAGTGGCTTCATGGGAAAAGATGTAGTGGAAAGCGGGATTTTTGTCAAGATTGATGTCCTTCCCATCCGGGGCATCGAGTTGCCTCAAATTAAATGACACCGAATCGTCCGATAAGCGAAGGTATGTAGCTTCTGTTGTAAGCTTCTTCGGAGGGAACCAATCAGAAGCTGCGAATGCGCTTAATATCAGTAGGAACACGGTGAAATCGCTTCTAATAAGTGAAAAAGGCGGCGAATAGAAATCCCACAACATCCACGATGCACGGTTACATACAGCCTAAGATGCTGTGGCACAAGCTGTCAGGGAAAAGAATGGCGCACCCGACAGGAGTCGAACCTGTAACCTCCTGATTCGTAGTCAGGTGCTCTATCCAATTGAGCTACGGGTGCACTAAAGAAGTCGGGAATCTATAGAGAAGCCCCTATACGGTCAACGGCAAAATAAACAAAAACCGCAAGCCGAGTTATCGTGTATTTTTGTGTTCTCTGCGTTCCTTCGGGGCTATCCCAACTGTTCCAATTCAGGCTTGCAGAGCTCGTAAAAGTTGCATTGGCCGCAGTTGACGGGATCGGGAGTTAGCTCCCACTCCTCCTTAGGTAACGGCTCGTTTTTTTCGCGGTCGTGGTCGACGAGGTATTCGGTCATTTCGCCGACGGAGTCGCTCATGAGCACCTTCGCCGCATCCATCTCATCCTCCGACAACTGGAACGGCAACACTTGCCCTTCGTTGAGGTATTCGACATAGAGGAAAATGTTTTCGAGCTTTGCGCCGTGCTTGACGATGGCCCACAGGGCATAGAGCGAAAGTTGGAGGCGATGCTGGTCGGCCTTGATCTTGCCCGCCTTCCAATCGTGGATATGCACCTCATCGCCAATCTTGTAGGCATAGTCGGGAATGGAATAAATCTTCACGCCCTCATAGATGAAATGCTCCACATCACCGCCCTGCTCCGGCGTGGCGATCTGGAACTCCTGACTCGGCTTAATGGTTTCAATCCTTGGAAGCACCTTGTCGATAAAGTTGGCAATGCAGTTTTGGATCTGCGCGGCCAGCTGACGCTTGGCTTCTTTCTCTTCCTCACCCGCGAGGGTTTTATAGTAGTGCCCGCGCAGGCAGCAAAACCGCTTCGGCGAATTCCGCCAGTTGCCCTCTGTGGATTCATTCCACTTTTTCGTCATGAATGGGCGGGCGATGGTTTTCCATGCCGCCGCGGCATCGACCGGAGCTCCCTGCTGATGTTGCCTGAGTACCCACATGATCGCATTTTCCGCCGCCTGCCCCATCAGCCCCCAGCGATTATCCATCTTGCACAGGCGATAGGCGGTCTTCTGCTCCGGCGACGCATTGCGCGCCCAGCCGCCCCACATGCCATACTTGCTCCAGTAGCGCCGCCGACGGCACTGCTCGAAATCCTCCGCCGCGCTGAACGACCACGAAAAGGTGTTTTTCAACTGTCCCACTTCAAACCTCCAAAATCATAGCATGGCACGCTAACCAATTCCTTATCGGTGACGACGGCGGCGGCATATGCAGGATCAACTTCCAGACTTTGGAAAATCCATCCCTCTTTTTTTACCGCATCACTTCCGAGTTCCGAGAAAAGCGTCGATCCGCAGGCCTTCACATAGGCTTCCTTGCGCGCCCATAGCTGGAAAAATATATTCTGCCGGTCTTCGGCATTCTCGATCAGTACGGTTTCCTCCGGGGAAAAATAGCGCGAAGCAATAGCGAGCACATCCATCTCCTGCTTGATCTTTTCGACATCCACGCCAATGCTCCGATTCCGTCCGAATGCCAGCACCACCCAGTCGCCGGAGTGAGAAACGTTGAAAGCAATTTCGGGGGGCGGGCATCCTTGCCTGCCCGGCACAGGCTGGAAGCCTGCGGCACACGGTTCCAAATGTGGCTTCCCGTTTTCTGAATAGTTGAACTCGACCTTGGCGGCGGGTGTTCCGGTATAGCAGGAGAGCAGGATACGCAATGCCCCGCGGGCGGCAATGGAGGTTTGGCGATCGGAATCATGATGGAACCGCGCCGCCTTTTCACGTTCCTTTTCAGATAGCAGGCCGTGTAGCGTCTCTAGCCGATCCAGTACATCGGGAACATGCACGCTCCAGATGTGGACGGTTTCCTCCCCCAACTCAGGCAGGCTTCGGATGTCGGCAATGGTTTCCATAGAACGTGCATTCTTATCCATATTTCATGGGTAAGCAATGAATGAATCAGCAGGAATGGTTTTTCAATTGCTTTCCGATAAAGTTTTATCTACTTTTTGCTTATGTGTTCTATTGTATTCCATTCCATGGAAGCCTGCTTCCCTCGCGCCGCAAGCTACCGCAACGGAGACACGAAAAACGCGGTCTGCGAATCCGCTGCACCGTTCCGTCATTTCCCCTATCGTGAGCGGCACCTCCAGTGCCTGTGGGTCGACCCGCGCCTGCGGCCAACCGGATTGAAGACCTCCGAAGGCGAACCAGTCGATGTGGAGTATCCGGGCGACTGGAACCTCGAAGCCGGACCCGACTTCCTCAACGCCGTGCTACTTGCCGGAAAGGAAAAACGCCGCATCTCCGGCGACCTCGAAATCCACATCCATCCCTCCGGATGGAATCAGCACGGCCACGCCGACGACCCACGCTACGCCAACGTCCGCTTCCATATCGTCTATTTCCAGGGGATGGAAACCCCCGGACTGATCCAAATTCCGCTACAGGAAACGCTCGCTATCGACCCGCGCTTCTCGTTCGAAAACATCGATGTTTCCGCCTACCCCTACTCCATCCCGTCCGGCGACTTTCCCCTGCTTGGAATGCATCCCGATCAAAAGATCCAATGGCTGGAAAGCGCGGGAGAGGAGCGGTTGCGCCTCAAGGCTGAACGCTTCGCATTCGCGATGCAAAGCAAGGAATCCGACCAGTTTCTGTGGGAGGAGCTGATGGCTGCACTCGGCTATAAAAACAACAAAGCCCCCTTCCGTCGGCTCGCCGGCCTGCTCCCGCTTGCGCGGTTTCGGTCGCTCGCGAAAACGCCTAACGAAGCCTATGCGCTACTGCTCGGCCTCTCCGGTCTGCTGCCCGCCAATCCCGACCCCGCATGGGATGCAGAAACCCGGATATTTGTCCGGTCCGTCTGGGACTTTTGGTGGCGGAAAAGTACAGAACTGAAGGAACAGGCGCTGAAAAAATGTGAGTGGACACTTTCGGGCATCCGCCCTGCCAACCATCCCGTCCGACGCCTTATGGCTGCTGCCCACTATGCCTTCAGGATTCCCCGACTGGAGGGCGACACTCCGTCGGAGACTCGAACAAAAATCGGAAGCGGCTCCGGCGGAGCGTCGCCCTCCACCAGAAACAGGCTGACAACATTTCCTCCCAATTTTTGGAATACGCACATTAGCTGGAAAACAAAATGCAAATCCACCGCGCTCGTCGGTGCATCGCGCGCCAACGCCATCGTCACTAACACCCTTATTCCATGGCGTGCTGCCAGCGGTGCAACGGAGTTAAACCTCAATCACCTGCCCGTCGAACCAATCAATAGCATCATTCGTCAAACTGCCCACACCCTCTTCGGCCCCGACCATACGCCCAAGGTCTACCGCTCCGCCCTCGCCCGCCAAGGCCTCATCCAAATCTTCCACGACTATCTCATCACCCATCGGCTGAATGAGTTGCGGCATATAGAAGATCCGTAGTGGTGTTTCTTAGAAACACTTCTGGAGGATGCAGCGGTGGCTCTTAGAGCCGATTATCGGAGAAATAGCCCCGTGTACGGGAAGCGTTTCTGAGAAGCGCCGCTACATTTTCGATGGCGGACTCTGCCGACAGGGGAACGGGCTCGGGCACCAGGCCGCCCGCAAAGGCGGCGCGGCCGATGATTTCGTCCGCAGAAGCACCGTCTTCGCGCAATTGGTCGATGCTCTCGGAGCGCTGGCGCTTGCTGAGCTTTCCCCCGGATTCGTCGCAAACGAGCGGATGATGGAGGTAGGTTGGCGGCGGGGCTTCCAATGCCTGGAAAAGCTGGATCTGGCGACCCGTACTGGAAAGGATGTCTTTGCCGCGCACGACGAGGTTGACGCCGTGGCGAATATCGTCACACACACAGCAAAAC
>DAOUQA010000024.1 GCA_030625905.1 Kiritimatiellales bacterium
CGCATCTTATTTTTGATTGCCGATTGCCGATTGCCGATTGGTGGGTCTGCGACCGCGTTTGTTTTGAAGAGGCCAACGCCGATTGAGTTCCACCAATCGGCAATCCTTCACCTTCAGGGAGGTGAAGGATGAACGGCATTACCCTCAAGCGCGTTGACTGGACCATGCTCGGAACGATCCTGCTGCTGATCGGGCTGAGCGCGGTGTTTGTCTACAGCGCCCAGTTCAAGTCGGACGATGTCGTTGGCTCCAACTGGATGAAGCAGCTGGTATTCGCAGGAATGGGTCTGTGCGCCTACGGTGCGCTGGCGTGGTTCGACTACAAGCGGCTGGCGGCATTTTCGTGGTGGATCTATGGCGCGGCGGTGCTTCTGCTTCTATTGGTGTTCCTGTTCCCGGAGGTGAACGGGGCGCATCGCTGGATTCTGTTGCCGGGCTTTACGCTCCAGCCTTCGGAACTCGGGAAGATTGCCGTGGTGATTGCGCTCTCGGCCTACCTCGCCACGCCGGGGCGCGACGTGGATGACTGGAAAACCTTCTATACCTGTTTCGCGATTGTTGGTCTGCCGTTCCTGCTTATTGCAGCGGAACCGGATTTGAGCACATCGCTTACGCTTGCGCCGATCTCACTGGCAATCATGCTCTACATGGGGGTTCAGCGGAGGTTCCTGCTGGTCGGCATTGCCGTGGTTTTGGTGTTTGTTGTGGCAAGCTGCTTTTGGATCAAGTTCGAGAAGACCGATGCCATCGAGGCGATGCCCCCGGCGGAGCAGCCGGCGATCGTACTGCCGCGCATGCCGTTTCTGGAGGACTACCAGAAGGGGCGCATCAAGGTGTTTCTCTCAAACGACCACGACATGGCCGGTGCGGGGTGGAGCAAGCTGCAGTCGCAGATTGCGGTGGGCTCCGGCGGGCTGTACGGCAAGGGCTATTTGAAAGGGACGCAAAACATCCTGGGCTTCCTGCCCCGGACCGTGGCCCCGACCGATTTTATCTTCTGCGTGATTGCGGAGGAAACCGGCTTCATGGGCGGGGCATTCTTTATTTTGCTCTACACCGTGCTGCTGGGAAGATGCATGCGGGTTTCGCTTAGATCCCGCGACGAGTTTGGGCGGCTCATGGTGCTGGGAATTAGCGTCATGTTGTTCTGCCATGTGTTTGTGAATATTGCGATGACCATCGGCATTCTGCCGATTACGGGACTGCCGCTGCCGCTGATGAGCTACGGCGGATCCTTCATGGTCAGTACAATGATTGCCCTCGGCCTGGTGCAAAGTGTCTACCAGCGCCGAAGAAATAGATAAGGAGAAAATTATGTTTAAAAAATCAAAGGATAGCGGAGGAAGGAAGCCCGAGAAAAAGGAGATTCTGATCAACATCGAGCCGCTTGAAACACGTGTTGCCGTGCTCGAGTCCGGTAAGTTGGATAATTTCCACATCGAGCGCCAGGAGGACAACCGGATTGTCGGAAGCATCTTCAAGGGCAAGATCCAGAATCTGGAAGACGGCCTCCAGGCCGCCTTTGTGGAGATCGGCCTCAAAAAGAATGCCTTCATCCACTACTGGGACATGATCCCCGAAGACGCCGCGCGCCTCGAGCGTGAGGAGGGCGTCCGCGCCAAAAGCTCCACGCGCCGCCGCAAGAAATACAAGCCCGGCGAAATGAGGAAGATTTTCCCGGTCGGATCCGAGATTATCGTACAGGTTACCAAGGATGCCATCGGGACTAAGGGGCCGCGGGTTACCGCCAACTTGAGTGTCCCTGGCCGCTTCCTGGTCATGATGCCCGGCACGCACCTCAAGGGGATTTCGCGCAAGATCGAGGATGTGAAGGAACGCAACCGCCTCAAGAAAATCCTCCAGCGCCTGCCCATCCCCGAAAACATCGGGGTGATCGTTCGCACGGCCGGTTCTGGAACGAAAAAGACCAGTTTTGTGCGCGACGCCCGCACGTTATTCGAAATCTGGAACGACATCGAGGACGGCATGAAAAACAAGCCTGCGCCTTGCACGCTCTATAGCGAACCCAACCTCGCCGAGCGCGTGGTGCGCGACTACCTTACCGAGGACATCGACCGCATCTACATCGATAGCCGCGAAATGTTCGAGCAGACCCGGCAGGTGATCGCCAAGTTTTCGCGCCGCTCGCGCAGCTGGGTGCAGATGTATGGCGGCGAGGAACCGATCTTCGACTACTTCGACGTCGAAAAGCAGATTGAGTCCGCCTACCGTCGTAAGGTCTGGATGAAGTCCGGGGCCTATCTCATCTTCGACGAAACCGAAGCGCTCATCGCCATCGATGTCAATACCGGCCGCCACAAGGGCAGCAAGTCGCAGGAAGAGTCGATCCTGCAAGTCAATCTTGAGTCGGCTGATGAGGTCGCCCGCCAGCTGCGCCTGCGCAACGTTGGCGGCCTCGTCATCGTCGACTTTATCGACATGCGGGCGCGGCGCGACCAAATGGCGGTCTACCGCGTGCTCAAGGAGGCGCTCAAGAAGGATCGTGCACGTACCAATGTGCTACAGATTTCGCAGCTCGGGCTGTTGGAAATGACCCGCCAGCGCGTCGAGGAAAGCATCTTCACCGCGTCGTATTCCGACTGCCACTATTGCAGTGGGCGCGGCATGGTCAAGTCGCCGCTCTCCATGAGCGTTGAGATCCAGCGGCGCGTCAGCGAATGCATGCGCAAGGACCGCGACGGCACGCACTCCATGCGCATCACCGTCAACCCGACCGTGCTCGACCGCCTGCGCAAGGAAGACGAGGCCGCGCTGGTCGAGCTCGAGCAAAAGTTCGAAGGCCACCTTACCTTTGTTTCCGATGCGCACTTCCACATGGAGGAATTCTCCATCACCAACGACGACAACGGCAAGGTTTTGTACACCAGCGTTGAGAGCTAGCGGCAGTGGTGTAGTGCGCGCTTCCCGTCTTCGGGAGCGCGCTGCGGGCTCCATGGGAATGGAAGCCCGCACCACAATCTGGAATAAGGGAAGGAGATCCCATGAGCGTCGTGAAAGAAACATTCGGGGAAACCAGCGATGGCTTGGCCGTCGATGTATTCGTCTTTGGCAATGCCACCGGGCTGAAGGTCAAGATCATCAACTACGGTGCGACGATTATTTCGGTCGAGGTACCGGATCGCGACGGCCAGCTGGCCGACGTGGCGCTGGGCTTCAACGACATGATGGGGTATCAGGGCGCAGACAATCCGTACTTCGGCGCTTGCTGTGGCCGCTATGCCAACCGCATTGCGAATGGAAAGTTCACGCTCGATGGTGCCGAATATTCGCTCGCCATCAACAATGGGCCGAATGCGTTGCATGGCGGGTTGGTTGGTTTCGACAAGAAGATTTGGGCCGCCGAAATCATCGGTGACTCCGTTAAAATGTCGATCACCAGCCCCGACGGCGAGGAGGGCTATCCTGGTACGCTCAAGGTTGAAATCACCTACAGCCTGGACGACGAAGGCGAACTGCGGATCGACTACACCGCCGAGACCAACAAGAAGACCGTGCTCAACCTGACCAACCACAGCTACTTCAATCTGACGGGCGGCGGTTCGGTTCATGGCCATGTGATACGCATCAATGCCGACCGCTACACGGTCGTGGACGACGAAGCCATCCCGAGCGGCGAGCTGCGCGCGGTGGCCGGCACCGAAATGGATCTGCTGGCTCCGACGCCCATCGGCAAGAACACCGATGCGGTGCGGGGGCTAGGATACGACCACAACTATTGCATCAATCAGGCCGCCGAGGGTGAACTGACCCTTGCCGCATCGGTAGTAGACCCCGAAAGCGGCCGCACACTCGAATGCTGGACCACCGAGCCCGGCGTGCAGTTTTACACCGGCAACTATCTCAATAACGTTAAAGGAAAAGGCGGAGCGGTCTACAATCGGCAGGAAGGCTTCTGCCTCGAAACCCAGCACTATCCCGACAGTCCCAACCACCCCGGCTTCCCCAGTACCGAGCTCGCTCCCGGCGAAACCTATGCCCACACCTGCATCTATAAGTTTGGCATCGAGGGATAGGGAGTGTAGCCGGGATCGCCGATCCCGGAACAATGTGGGGCAGGCATCATGACGGATTAATCGCGGAATAGGGCGTTGTATTGGTTGGCCCAGTAGGAGATGAGGATGTCGGCGCCGGAGCGGACGAGCGCGGCGGTCGATTCCTGAACCATGCCTTTAAGGTCGCCCCATCCACGTTCGGCGGTGGCGTGCAGCATGGAATATTCGCCGCTGACATTGTAGGCGGCAAGCGGCAGATCGGTCGTTTCGCGCACTTTGGCGAGTACATCGAGGTAGAAGAGCGACGGCTTGACCATCAGCATGTCCGCGCCTTCGGCCTCGTCGAACTCCGATTCACGCAGTGCCGTGCGTAGATCGCCGTACGATGCTTGGTAGCCCTTGCGGTCGCCCTTGCCGGGCATCGATTTTTCCGCCTCGCGGAACGGGCCGTACATGGCCGAGGCAAACTTGGTGGAATAGCTCATCAGCAGGGTTTGGTCGAACGCATTGGTATCAAGTGCGGCGCGGATCGCCTGTACCTGCCCGTCCATCATGGAGCTGGGTGCCACAATATCCGCTCCGGCGGCGGCGTAGGAGGTTGCAATTTTAGCTAGGGTTTCATTGGCGGCATCGTTGTCCACGACACCGGATTCCGTTAGCGGGCCGCAGTGGCCGTGGTCGGTGTAGGCGCAGACGCAGACATCGGCGGCTACGACCAGTTCCGGAAACTTATCCTTCACTTCCCGGATCGCGCACTGGACGGCCCCCTTGTCGTTGTAGGCTGCCGTTCCGGCATGGTCCTTTTCGGAATCCTCCACGAGGCCAAACAGCAACAGCCCGCCCACACCCGACTCCACGACCGGCTCAAGATCGATCAGCAGTTGGTCGACGCTCAATCGCGATTGCCCCGGCATCGATTCGATCGGTTCGCGCTTTGCTGCCCCCTCGATTACGAAGGCCGGCCAGATAAACTTTTCTGGGCCGGGTAGCGGCGCGTCGAGCATCTTGCGGATTCCCGCGCTCTGGCGCAGGCGTCTTAGTCTGGTTTCTGGGAACATGGCACTTCTCCTACAAAATATTCTGCAAGTGCATTGATAGCACCCATTACCGTCGCCTCGCGAGCAATAACGCTCGGTTGGATGCCGTGTTTTCCCAGCGCTTGGGCGGTGGGTTTCCCGATCACTGAAATGGTTTTGCCTGCGAGAGCCTCGGCTTCCCACTGGGCGATGAAGGATTCAACGGCGGAGGCACTGGCGAAAAAGACGGCGTCGAAGGACGGCAACTCTTTGTGCTCGATGCGGATGTTGTCGTAGAGGACGGCATCCTCGACTTCCGCTTCGGTTTTGCGCAGGGCGGTGGCCAGTTCGGGGCCGGCCTTGTCGGAGCGGATACGCAGGATTCTTTCGCCGGGCTTTACGGTTTTCTTGGCCAGCTCGACGAGCGACTCGGCGCTGAAACCGGAGTCCGGCTGTGCATCGGCTTGGAGGCCATAGCGTTCAAGCTCATCGGCGGTACCGCGCCCGCAGACCATGATTTTTGGAATAGAACGAAGGTCGATCTTTTGTTCTTTGATGAGTTGCATCAACGCTCGAACCGACGACGGTGAGGTGATGATCAGCCACTCGAAGGCGGCGAAACGAAGCTGGAAGCATCGTCTACATTGCAGGCGAATGAGGGGGAATGGGATGGGGTGGCCACCAACGTCGCGGACGAGCGCGGCGGCCTTTTTTTGAAGGGCTTCGGAACAGGTGAGGAGAACTTTTTCCCCAAGCAATGGAACAAGGGGACGCAAGGCCTCGATTTTCGCGTTGTCTGCGCGGAAGGTGATGGCGAGATAGCCTTGGCCTTCAGGGACTTCCAGCTCGTCGAGCGGGATCCATTCAGTGATTCGGTCTTTGATGCCGAGGCGGATGAGGGCGGCGGCAGCCATTACGACAAGATCGAAATCGCCGTTGTCAACCTGCGCGATTCGTTCTTCGATATTGCCGCGAATGGTTTTCTGAATACCGTTGGGGAAGCGTTGGCTGCAGTAGGCCTCGCGCCGTTCGGAGCTAACACCGATAACGAGGGTGTTGGGCAGGTCGGAAACCGCCCGGCCTTTGGAGAGAACCAGGACATCGCGCGGTTCTTCGCGCCACGGGAGCCAGAACCAGGCAATACCGGAAGGCATAGGTTCAGGGAGATCCTTCGCACTATGGACGGCGAGGTCGATGTCGCCATGCAGCAGGGCTTCGTCTAGCTCGCGGGTGAAGAAGTCGGCCGGGCTTTCGCGCAGGTCGGTGGTGCGGTCGGTGTCGCCAACGGAGGCGATCGGAACCATCTCGAAGGAGATGCATTCAAGCATACTTTCGATTTGGTCGAGCGCGTCGCGTGTTTGGGTCAGCGCAAGGCTACTCGGCCGCGTTCCCGCCTTGAAAACTGTTGATGATTTTTTCATACAGGGCTTGGTGTTCGGCCACGACAGCGCGGCAGCGGGCGAGGATATCGTTCATGTCGGCGAGCTCGCGGCGATACCAGTATTTGAGACCATCGAGGTCAACCACGGTGATATCGGAAGAGAGGTCGTCGAGTTCGGGATCGATGTTGCGCGGCATGCCAAGGTCGAGCAGCATGACGGAGTGCTCCTGATTGAAGAACGGCGCGTGGGCGCGATGCAACAGGTGGCCGGGGGCTTCGGTTGCGCTGATGATGATATCGGCATCGGTGATGCGCTCCTTCATGTCGTTGAAGGTGCAGAGATCGACCTTGCCGTTCCAGTCCTTATCGACTTCGGGTCGATTGATGTGGTAGCACCAGATGAGTTTTCCAGCCTTTGGAAGGCTGTCCTTGACAAGGCCTTTGCCAATCGTTCCTGCGCCAAGCACCATGATGGTGGAGGAGGCAAGGTTTTGGCCGTTGGCTTCGAGATATCTCAGTGCGAGATCTTCGATTTCGTAGCTGTTAAGCAGCGGTGCAATCTGGTTTTTAATGTGCTTTGAAACATGCAGGGCGGAGGAGATCCACTCTTGGGTCATGTTGCCTGCCCAGCCGCGTTTCTTGGCCATCTCCAATGCTTCTTTCATCTGGGCGGTGACGTGGTTTTCTCCGGGGGTTTGCGACAACATTCCGGCGGTGACAAGACAGATGTGCTCGAAGGCGGCCTGGCCGGTCTTGAGGTAAAACTTGTCTTCCTTCAGGGCGGCGAAGCCCATAACGTGGCGCAGAATTCCGTTCCGGGCGGTTTCGTCGGAAACAATGGCAATGACCTCAACACGGTTGCAGGTATTGAGGATCATGAATTCGTGGATACCCCAGAGTTGCATAATCATAAAGCCGCCACGCTCAAGGCGGTGCCCCGTGAGGTGGAAGGGTTCGCGCTCCTCAACGGTCAGGTGGTTGTGGTCGGTGCCAACCACAACCAGATTGGCGGCATCCATCATCTTAAGATGGCGCTTTAGGCTGTTCTTAACCATTTTAGACCGGCGGCAGTCGTTCCCGCCGGACGATACGGACAGCATGAGCTGATTATGTTGCGCGATGGCGGGCGTGGTAAAGTCGCCCTGTGCCCAATTGCCATCGACGCAGCAGCAGAGAATATTTTTTTCGCGGCAGCATTCCAGTACCTTGTGGTTGACTGCGCGGCTGTTGGTGGCGGCATATACCAGAGCGGCTCCCTCCACGTCGTGTGGCTCAAAGGGTCGTGCGGCATGGGTGATAAGCTTTTTTTCAACGAGTTCGGCGACTTCCGGGGCGACTTCCGGGCTGATGGCAGCCACTTGGGCTCCAGTATTCAGCAACAGCTGGATCTTGCGCCAAGCCACCTTGCCGCCGCCGACGACGAGGCAGGGTCGGTCGACCAGAAACAGGTTGATATGAATTCCGGTAGGGTTATGCGGAGCTTCGGCCATGGTCTGCAGAGTAGAGCAAAGCCGGTTTTGTTTGGCTAGGCTTGATTCCCTATTTCCTGATGCCGGGTAAAGGCGGTTCGTGGATAGAGAAGGTGAAAGGCTTTTCTTTTGCGGGAGCCTGTTCTAAAGTGTGGGTGTCTATGGAATTCCTCATTAAATATATCGTTGTTTTCCTCGTCGGTCTGGTCGTCGCATGGCTACTGGTTCCGCTGGTTAAAAAGGTGGCGCCACGCCTGGGGTTAGTGGATGAGCCGTCGGAGCGGCGTATCCATAAGACGCCGGTTCCCCGTTGCGGCGGAATAGCCGTGTTCGTGGCAACGCATATTGCGCTGATTGTGGCGTTCCTCGGCCCGTGGAGGGATCTGGCCGGAGCGATCCACTTGCAGGAATGGGGCTTTATATTTGCCGGATCGTTGGCGCTTTTACTGTTCGGGCTGTTTGATGATCGCTTTGGAATGCGTGCCTGGCTCAAGCTTTTCGTCCAGCTTGGCGTTGCCTTGCTGATGTTTTTCGGCGGGTTTACCTTCCAGGCCTTTTTGCATATCCCGCTGCCATGGATCGTGAACCTTGTGGCTACCCTTTTCTGGTTTACGCTGTTGATCAATGCGTTCAATCTGATCGACGGCATGGACGGCGCCTGCGCCGGCTTGGGCCTGATCGCCAGTGCGGGGCTCGTCGGAATGCTACTGTCGCTGCATCAGCCGGCGGATGCCTTGGTTCTCGTTGCTTTGGCGGGGGCTTGTTTCGGTTTTCTTCGTTATAACTTCAATCCGGCCTCCATATTCCTTGGAGATTGCGGCAGTATGTTTATTGGCTTCATGCTTGCCGCCGTTTCGTTGAAGGCGAATGTTAAACAGTCGATGATGGTGGCGCTGTTGGTTCCGCTATTGGCGGTTGGCGTACCCGTTTTCGACGTCATCATGGCGGTTTGGCGCCGGATGGCGCGCAAGCTGATATCAATCATCCAGAAGGATCCACTGGCCTGCAAGGTTTTTGGTCCGGATCTGGATCATATCCACCACAAGCTCATGCGCAGCGGAATGACGCAGCGCAAAGCCGCCATCTATCTTTACATCGCCGCAGTGTTCGTGTGTCTGATCGCCTTGGGCGCGACCGCCATGTCATCGAACCGCACGGCGCTTCTCATGATAGGCATGATTGTCGCTCTGCACGTGGTTGTGCGGCAGCTGGCGCAGGTCGAGCTGTGGACCTCCACGCAGGTGGTGCTTCAGGGCGTTCGCCGACCGCGCAGTATCGTAACCGTTTTAGTGGCCATGGGGTGGGATCTTTTCGCCCTGGCACTATCCACCCTGTTTGTATTCAATGTGGTGTTGTCGTATCCCGTTACCCGGGCGCATCTGGCGGTTTGTGTCATAATTCCGTTCGCAACGATGTATTTCTACGGGGTCTACAAGACGGTCTGGACGCGGTCTCGCATATCCCAGCTATTGGTGTTAATATTGCAGCTGGTTGCCGGCGAGGTGCTGGCATTCGTCGCCTTGCTATGGATCTCGGATGTCTTGCCGTTTGGGCTAGTGGTTGCATTGTCGATGCATATCCTGATTTCAGCGGTCGGGATTGTCGGGATGCGGGCGGCGTTGCGCCTTGTCCGCGATCTGAATGCCTGGCTGCGTTGCTCGATCGGTTCCGAGCACGACACATCCACCTTGATTCTCGGCGCAGGCGAAAACGCCATCCTGTATTTGCGGCAGGCTTCGTTTGAAGATCAGCAAAAAGCCCCGAGAAAGATTATCGGATTGATCGATGACAACCCCGCACTCCAAAACAAAGTGGTCTACGGCTATCCTGTGCTGGGCAACTTCAGCCAACTTGAAGAGGTGCTTAAAAAGCATGGAATCAACGAGGTAGTCTTCACCCACCACTATAGCGAAGAGCTTCGAGAAGGGGTCTTTGCGCTAAAGGAAAAGTACGACCTTTTGATTCGCGAGTTTGTTTTCTTCCTGCAAGACCTCGACCAACATGGTGCTTGCCAAGGGGCGCTCAATCCCTATTCGCTCCATGAGCTCAACTGCCGAATCCATTGCAGATTGAGAGCCCGAGGGGAAGGTGCTTCGGATGCGCCCGGCGAGGGAGAGCCGCTTCCCGGTGCGGATTAGCCCGTGGAAAACTGAATCCCGGGCTGAATCGATCATTGTGCTGCGGTCCTGAATTTATTGAAAACGAGAGAGGGTTTCATGCCGGATAAGCCGACCGATACGAGTTTAATGAAGCACCTGATGGATAACATCCAGGACAATATCTATTTTATGGATCGGGAGGGACGCATCATCCTGATCAATCAGGCGGGTGCCCGATGGCTCAGGTTTTCTTCGCCCGAAGAGGTGGAGGGGAAAACCGATCTCGATATCTTCACCAACGAGCATGGCCGCGCGGCATTCGAGGATGAGCAGCGTATCATGAAAACGGGCGTTCCAATCCTTGGGAAAGAGGAGAAGGAAACATGGGAGGATGGGCGCATCACCTGGGTTTCCACCTCCAAGATGCCTCTGCGGAATGACTCGGGGAAGATCGTGGGCGCTTTCGGCATCTCGCGCGATATCACCGCGCACAAGGAAGCCGAATTAATCGCCGCGAAATACGCGGAGGAAAACCGGCAGTTCCGTGAGGCGCTGGAGGAGGATCTGCGCATGGCGGCACAGCTGCAGAAAACCTTCTTCCCTACATCCTATCCCGTCTTTCCCTCCGGAGTGGAGGCTGCGGACAGCCTGGTCGGGTTTTGCTACCACCACCACGCGGGCGGCATGGTAGGCGGCGACTTTTGCTCCATCCGGAAACTATCCGCTACCGAAGCCGGGATATTCCTGTGCGATGTAATGGGGCACGGAGTCCGGGCGGCGTTGGGAACGGCCATCGTGCGCGCCATGGTGGAGGAAATATCGGACAAGGAAAAAGATCCCGGGAAATTTCTGGAGCACATGAACCATGTGCTGATACCCATCCTCCGCCAGGAGGATCTCTTCCTGTACTCCACGGCATGCTATATGGTGCTGGATGTCTCGACCGGGCTCGTTCGCTTCGCGAATGCGGGGCATCCGATGCCGATATATGTTGATGCGCAGAGCGGTTGCGCCGACTGGCTTGTTGGCGACCGCTCTTCAGCCGGGCCGGCGCTGGCCATCCACGAAGACGCTGAATACCCGACCATTGAACGGAAGATCCGCCCCGGCGATGCCGTGCTCATGTATACCGATGGAATCTACGAAGTGGCCGGAGCCAGCCAGGAAGAATTCGGCGAGGATCGCCTGCTGTCGGCTGTGCAACAGCACATGGGTCTGGACTTGCCGGAGCTGTTTCCCGCCCTTCTTAACGAAGCACGCAGGTTCGCGGCGGAAGAAGCCTTTGATGACGATGTCTGTCTCGTGGGCTTCCGTCTACGCGATTTGCTCCCCAGGGCATGGGGAATGGATACCACAAAAAGTGGCGAGAGTGACGAGACTCGAACTCGCAACCTCCAGCGTGACAGGCTGGCGCTCTAACCAATTGAGCTACACCCCCGTAAAAGGAAGCGACATAGTATTCATTTCGCCGGGGGTGGCAAGTGGAAATTCCCACTTTTCCTCTGTTTCTACTCGCGGATCTGTCCCTTGCCTTCGATAACGAATTTATAGGTGGTGAGTTCCTCCAGCCCCATTGGGCCGCGCGCATGCAGCTTGTCGGTGCTGATGCCGATTTCGGCACCCATGCCAAACTCCGCTCCGTCGGAAAAGCGGGTCGATGCATTTACGTAGACAGAGGCGGAATCCACCTCGGCGAGGAAGGTTTTTTCAGCCTTCGCATCCTGCGTCACGATCGCGTCGGAATGGCTGGAGCCATATTTATTGATGTGGGCGACCGCGGCGTCGACATCGTCGACAACACGAATGGCGAGAATCATTTCAAGGTATTCCTCGTACCAATCGGCTTCGGTTGCAGACTTGGCGGAAGAGAGATGCCTGCGAGCGGCTTCATCGCCGCGAAGCTCGACGCCGCGTGCTTCAAGGATTTCGCCCATCTTCGGCAGGAAGGCTTCGGCGATGTCCTTGTGCACGAGTAGCGTTTCCATGGCATTGCAGACCCCCGGCCGCTGGCACTTCGCGTTTTCGGCGATTTTCCATGCCATATCAAGATCGGCGGCAGCATCGACGTAGGTATGACAGACCCCCTTGTAGTGCTTGATGACCGGAACATGCGCCATTTCCGTGACCGCTTTGATCAGCCCTTCGCCGCCGCGCGGAATAATAAGGTCGAGATAATCGGTCATCTGGCACATTACCTTGACGGCTTCCCGGTCGGTGGTGGAGATGAGCTGGATGGCATTCTCCGGCATGCCCTTGGCTGCTCCGCCGACCTGCATTGCCTTGGCAATGGCGAGGTTGGAGTGGATGGCCTCCTTGCCGCCGCGCAGGATTACCGCGTTGGAAGTCTTGAAGCAGAGTGCCGCCGCGTCGCACGTCACATTCGGGCGCGATTCGAAGATGATGCCGATTACACCGATGGGGACGCGTAATTTAATAATTTCCAGTCCATTCGGGCGGTTCCATGTGCTGATTTCATCACCGACCGGGTCGTTCAACACAGCAACATCGCGCAGTCCCTTGATCATTCCGTCGATGCGCGCATCGGTCAGTTCCAGTCGGTCAAGCATGGCTGGGCTGAGGCCATTTTCCTTTCCGGCGGCGAGGTCTTTTGCATTTTTCTCCTGGATGAAGGCGCGTTGTGCGTCCAGTTCTTCCGCCATCGCTTCGAGGATAACGTTTTTCTTGCGGCTGGAAAGCTTGGCCAGCTTCCGGCTGGCGGCGAGCGCGTCTTCCCCGATCTTGAGTATCTGTTCCTTAACGTCCATCTTTTCCCCTGTTTAAAGTATCACCATATTGTCGCAATGGATCGCTTCCCCGGCCGTGCCGGAGGTTTTCCGCCCCTTGATATGATTGATGTCGTCGCTTGAATATTCCACGAGGCCGCGCGCGATGTGTTTGCCGTCCACGGTTTGTATGTTCACCATGGCACCGACCTTAAAATCGCCCTCGACCGCCTTGATGCCGATGGGCAGCAGGCTTTTGCTCTTGCCGATCGCGGCGGCTGCACCATCGTCCACAACAAGGTGCCCCTCCGCCCGGTTGAAGAAGGCAATCCAGCGTTTGCGCTTCGAGATGTTTCCTTCTTTTGGAAACAGCAGGGTTCCCTCGTCCAATCCCTGGAAAATACGAGTCAGCACGCCGGTCTTGCGACCGTTGGCGATCACGACCGGAATACCGTTATGCGCGGCGATCTGCGCCGACTTTAGCTTGGATGCCATTCCGCCGGTCGAAAGCGTATCTTGCTTGTCGGCCACCAGTCCGAGCACATCGTCGTCGACTTCTTCGATATAGGAAACCCGTTGTTTCCCATCACGCAACCCATCGGTGGTACTGAGCAGGATCAGCGCGTCGGCATCGATCAGAATCGCCACCAGAGCGGCGAGTACGTCATTGTCGCCAAACTGGATCTCTTCGGAGGAGATGGCATCGTTTTCGTTGATGACCGGAACAATGCGGTGGGCGATCAGGTTAAGCAGCGTATTGCGTGCGTTGAGGTGCCGTTCGCGGTGTTTCAGCGCGTCGTGCGTCAACAGGACTTGGCCAATATTACACTTGTTTTCGCCAAACAGGTTGTCGTACAGGCTCATCAGGCGGGTCTGCCCGACGGCCGCCGCCATTTGCAGGTCGGGAATAGCTGTGGGCCGCGTTTTCATGCCGAGCGCTTCCAGCCCTGCGCCGATCGCGCCGGATGAAACAAACGCGACTTCGCCGCCGTTGTTCTGGAACTGCGCCAGCTCCTCGACCAGCAGCTTCAGCCGTCGCGAGTCCGGCCGCCCGGTGCTTTGCACCAGCACCTTGCTGCCCGCCTTTACGACGATCCGTTTCGCGTTTTTCAACGCGCTTCTATGTATCTTTTGGGTCATAAACAATCTTTAGTTCGGTAAAGCAGGGGAACGGGTACCACATGGGCGGGGTTTTGTCGAGAGCCCCGCGCATTCGTGTTTCCATGCATTCGACCCTGCGTTATGGTGTGCCGATGAGAATTACAAGTGGAGTATTGCGCAATCGCCGCTTCAGCGTACCGAAGCAGGAGGTGCGGCCAACGCAAGAGCGGGTGCGCGAGGCAGTTTTTTCATCGCTCGGCGGAAACTGCGAGGGGATGAAAGTGCTCGATCTCTTTGCGGGGGCGGGCAGTCTGGGGCTGGAGGCGTGGAGCCGGGGCGCGGAGGCAGTGGTTTTTGTGGAGCAAAGCCCGGCGGTCTGGAAAAACCTGCAGGCAAATATCCAGAGTCTGGACGGCAGCGGGCTGGGTTCGGTACGGTGCATCAAGGCCGATGCCATCTGCTATCTTGCACGAGCGGATGGGCCGTACGACCTGATTCTGGCCGACCCACCCTACGATCTTCCCGATGCCATGTCGCAGACATTGGAGGGAATTGCGAAGCATTCGGTTTTGACACCCGACGGAATTCTGGTGTACGAGTTGCGCTCATCGGATGCATTCGAGGTTCCCGTCGGCTGGAGGGTGCTTCGCGACAAAGCCTATGGCGATACGCGCATTCTGATACTGAAACAGAACAACGAGGATGCACCATGAATCAATCGGCGATATGTGCGGGAACCTTCGACCCCATTACCATGGGGCATCTGGACGTGATTGAACGCGCATCGCGTATTTTTCCGCGCGTGGTGATCGGTGTGGCGACCAAGGCGGGGAAAAATACGCTATTCAGCCTGGATGAACGCCTTGAATTGGTGCGCCAGTCCACGACACACATCAGAGGAGTTGAAGTGGACAGTTTTACCGGCCTATTGGTCGATTTCGCCGAATCCAAAGGGGTTCGTGTTGTTGTCCGCGGGTTGCGTGCTTTTTCGGACTTTGAATACGAGTTTCAAATGGCGCTCACCAACCGCAAGCTCAAGTCTGAGATCGAGACCATCTTCCTGATGCCGAAGCAGGACTACAGCTATGTCAGCTCCAGCAACGTTCGAGGCGTGGCGGAGCTAGGCGGCGATACCTCCGCCTTTGTTCCAGTCCCCGTCCAGCGAGCGCTTGATGCCAAGTTTGGCTAACGTTCACGCTCTGTAAGTTCCTGAAAAAACCCGGTTGATTTCCGGTTCCGGAGTGTGTAGCTTTCCCGACTTGTTCCACTGCAGGAGAGGTGTCTGAGTGGTTTAAGGAGCGCGCTTGGAAAGCGCGTGTACGCGTAAGTGTACCGAGGGTTCGAATCCCTCCCTCTCCGCCATTTTTTCGCTTGGCGAAAAAATGCGGCTCTCCCCCAAAGACGGGGGCAAGGGCGAATTTTCATTAACCACACATTACGATTACCCGCAACCGGTAATTCGTAAAATTCTTAAATCCATATGCTCGGCGCTGGATCCCTTCACGATAAATCCCGCAAGGGCGGTTGGAGGCTGAACTTTTGGCTGCCATTCTTTACACCGGTACTTCTGGCCTCTTTCATGCTGCTTTAGGGGTTGGAGCGGGCAGGGTTGGAACCCGAAAGCTGAAATGCTTTGGGCCAGGCATGCCGGCAGAAATCA
>DAOUQA010000034.1 GCA_030625905.1 Kiritimatiellales bacterium
TCCCGGCATCGGCCCCAAGACCGCGCAAAAGCTAATCGCCCAATTCGGCTCCGTTGAAAACCTGCTCGAAAACACGGACCAGCTAAAGGGCAAGCAGAAGGAAAAGGTCGAGTCCAACAAAGTTCAGGCCCTGCTCTCCAAGCGGCTCGTGACGATCAAATGCGATGTGCCCGTAAAGGAACAGCCCGATGAGCTGTTGATGGGTGAACGCAACGACGAGCGGCTAAAGGTTCTTTTCACCGAATTGGAATTCAAGAGCCTCATCAAAAGACTATTCGGCGAATCCCCCACTCCAACCTCCGTCGCCGTTGCCGCCGCGACCGAGGGACAGGGCGACCTCTTTGAATTCGCCGCCGCGCAGCAACCGGAAATGCTGGAACCCGTTCCGGCGTTTAAGACCATTAAGGACGTGAAGCACAGCTACCACCTCGTCACCACCGCCGTCGAACGCGACGCGCTGGCCGAGAAACTGTCCGGTTGCTACGAGGTTTGCTTCGACACCGAAACCACCGGTCTGGATGTCCGCACCGCCGAGCTGATCGGTATCTCGTTCTGTATCGAGCCGCACGAAGCGTGGTTCGTCACCCTGCCGCCCGACCGTGAACAGGCCTTGCTGGCACTGGAAAAGTTTCTTCCCATCCTGAAAAATCCCGACATTCGCAAGGTGGGGCAAAACCTGAAGTATGACGTGAGTGTGCTGAAGTGGAACGGCATCGAAGTGCGCGGCGAACTGCTCGATACCATGCTCGCGCACTATCTTATCGACCCCGACCAGCGCCATAACATGGATCACATGGCCGAATCGCTACTCGACTATTCCCCCGTCCCGATCACTGCGCTCATCGGCGAAAAGAAGAGTACGCAGAAAACACTGCGCGAGGTCGATCTCGACGAGCTGTGCGAATATGGTGCCGAAGACGCCGACATCACCCTCCAGCTCTGGCATAAGCTCAAGCCGATGCTCAAGGAGCGGGGGCAGGAGCGCGTCTTCTACGAAATCGAAACCCCGCTCATGCCCGTGCTCGCCCAGATGGAATACAACGGCATCAATCTCGATGTTCCTGCCCTTGGCAACTATTCCGAGGAACTGGCCGCAGCCATCCAGACCCTGGAAACCGCGATCTTTGAAATGGCCGGAGGCGAACCCTTCAACCTTAACTCGCCCAAGCAGCTTGGCGAGGTGTTGTTCGACCGGATGAAGCTCGTCGAAAAACCGAAGAAGACCAAAACCGGGCAATACAAGACCAACGAGGAAGTGCTGACCGACCTTGCTCCCAAACACGAAATCGTGCAGAAGACCCTTAACTACCGTTCGCTTACCAAACTCAAAAGCACCTATGTCGACGCCCTGCCTAAGGAAGTTTTCGAGAAAAGCGGACGCGTCCACACCACCTTCCGCCAGGCCATCACCACCACCGGCCGGCTCTCATCCGAAAACCCCAACCTGCAGAACATTCCGATCCGCACCGAGGAGGGACGCGAAATCCGCCGCGCCTTCATTCCGAAGGACGGCTACACCCTGCTTGCCTGCGACTATTCCCAGATTGAGCTGCGGATCATGGCCGAGCTTTCCGGCGACGCCGGATTGCGCGAAGCCTTCATCCACGGCGAAGACATCCACACGGCCACGGCCGCCCGCGTCTTCGGCGTTTCCAAGGATGACGTCACCCGCGAAATGCGTGGCAAGGCCAAGATGGTCAACTTTGGCATTATCTACGGCATCTCCGCCTTCGGCCTCGCCCAGCGCCTCGGCATACCGCGCAAGGAAGCGCAGGAAATCATCGCGCAATACCGCGCCAACTATCCCGGCGTGCAGGACTACCTCGACGAAACCATCCTCTTTGCGCAGAAGCACGAATATGTCGAAACCATCACTGGCCGCCGCCGCTACATCCGCGACATCAACGCCCGCAACCAGATGGTCCGAGGCGGCGCCGAACGCAACGCCATCAACGCCCCCATACAAGGCACCGCTGCCGACATGATCAAAATCGCCATGATCGGCATCCAGAAAATGCTTGAAGAGCGCAAAGCTAAAACCAAGCTCCTCCTGCAGGTGCACGACGAGCTCGTCTTCGACCTCGATCCCGCCGAAAAGGACGATCTCGTCCCATTGATCGAGGAAAAAATGAAATCCGCCATCCCCATGGAGATTCCGATTCTCGTCGAGTCCGGAACCGGGGGAAATTGGCTGGAAGCGCATTAATGGAAGAGCTAGATAAGTACAGGTAAAATTGACTTTCAACACAACAGCGACTTGACACACCCATATATTTAGCCCATACATATACATATGAAAACAACATTGAACATTGACGACAAAATCATGGCTGAAGCCGCGCGTTTGACGGGTATCAAGGAAAAGACGGCCTTGGTTCGGCGCGGGTTGGAGGCGCTGATTGCGCTGGAGAGCAGCCGAAGACTTGCAGCGCTTGGCGGAACGGAAAAGGATTTGAAGGCCGTGCCGCGTCGGCGGAGTGCCGCCTGATGGTTCTGGTCGACACTTCCATCTGGATCGACCACCTGCGTTCGGGGAACGCAAAGCTTGCCGCCTTGCTCAACGATGGCGAAGCGGCGATCCATCCCTTCATCATCGGGGAGCTGGCCTGCGGAAACCTGAAAAACCGCAAGGAGATTATTTCGCTCCTCCATGCCCTGCCCCACGTCGACAAGACCGAGGACGACGAAGTGCTGTTCTTCATCAAGAAGCACAAGCTGATGGGGCTAGGAATCGGCTTGATCGATTGCCACCTGCTTGCGGCCTGCAAGCTGGAAAAAGCCAAGATCCTGACCAAAGACAAGCGTCTTCGCGATGCTGCGGAACGGCTCGGTCTTTAGAGGGAACACTGCGGATGGATAGCCATCTCGAAAAGCAATTCCGGGAACGCGCCGTGGGAAACTCCGGCGATCCTTCCGCCTTGCCCGAGCTGTCCGAACTACTGCGCTCCCCCGCCGACTACAAAATCGGCATGCTCAAGAAACAGTAACTCTATCCGTAGCAAGGCAAACGCCTCGTCTCCCTCTAAAAATGAAGACGGACTGATGCGCCTTATCCGAAATTACAGAAAGGGTGTTTCTCTATCAAAAAAAGCGCCCTTGCGGACGCTTTTTCAGTACAACTTCATACCGCCTAATTCAAAGAATTAGATTGCAGTGACTTTGGTTGCACATGGTCCTTTTTGGCCTTCTCCAATCTCGTATGAGACCTTCTGGCCTTCATCGAGTGAAGCATATCCTGAACTTTGTATTTCAGAATGATGAACGAACAAATCGGTTCCGCCTGCATCAGGAGTGATGAAACCAAACCCTTTCTCCGAATTGAACCATTTAACTATTCCTGTATCCATTTTCTCTGTCTCCCGTATTTAAGAAGCACCTTGATTAGTTGTTTTTTTAAGATGTTACCATAGAAATCGACAACTATTTTATGAATTAGGCGCAGGGGGGGAGGATCAGTCCCGCAATCTAATAATCAAAACGGATCCCTTCATCATTGGGAAACTGAAAAACCGCAAGGAGATCATTTCGCTCCTGCATACCCTGCCCCGCATCGACAAAGCCGATGATGATGAAATCCAAGCTGACGGGGCTTGGGAGCTATACCGAAACCCAGCAGCGCTTTCAGGTGGCATGGCGCAACTGTTTTATCCCCGATCTGCCGCGAGGGCTGCCGGGAGGTGGGTTGCGACGGGAGCCGCGTCAGGCGGCGAACCTGTTTGCTTGGCATGGAGTCCGGACTGGATTTGCTCCGCCCGCAATTCCCCTACCAGTTTCTGCTCTTTCGAGAGTTGATACCTCAGTGCTTTCATCAATGATTCGTTGCCGTTTCCCGCCGCCAGCAAGGCCCATACGTAGGCCTCTTCGCAATCCTGCCCAACCCCCTTGCCGGTCATATACAAAACCCCCAGATTGTGCTGGGAGGGCATATGCCCCTGCATGGCGGCTTTGGTGTACCACTCAACGGCTTTACCATAGTCCTGGGTGATTACCTGTCCGGATTGCAGGCAATAGGCCAGCATATACTGGGACTCGGCATCCCCTTGTTCCGCCTTTGCCGTGATGTCCTGAATCGTCGGGGAATGGTTTTCCTCAACCGGTTCGTCAATGGGTTCGGCCACATTTTCCTTATAGACCGCTGAAATAACCACGCCATCGCGGGATGTGATGGTGCACTGGCTATATTTCTGAACAAACTTGCCCTTCAAAGGAAACTCAATGGTAGGCGTTCCGAGGGAGCGATAGACCCTGGAGAGTGGATCCCCCTCGACTATCCGCTTCGAGCCTGCCTCTCGTGCCACGGCAACGGAGGTCATCAGCAATAAAACTAAAAGTGATCTCGTGAACATGAGGACGTAATGACAGAATATCGGGATTTCCGCCATAGAAATATTTGATGGGATTAAAACTGTAGCCATCATCGATGGAGGGTCACCGTCCGCGGCAATCATGGGCAGCGAGGCCGCTGCCCCCTCCAGGGGGGCTACTCGTCCTTCTTCCTGCGCACACGAAGCTTGTACGACAGCCGCCGGAATGTCTTCAGCGTACTGAGGGTCAAGACCGGTGCCACGATGGCGACAAACGTCACACGGTCGAACGCCATGCCATGCTCAATGTAGAGAATGGCCATCATGCCCGGAATCAGCGCATGGCCCGGAGCCCCGAAAAACTCCGCCAGAAAACCGGGAAACAGCTTCATGATGCCGAAGAACACAAGGAACACCCCATAGAAGAATAGCACCATGACCACGAACGTCCGCAGTTCCATAAGCGACCAGGAAATGTCCCTGACCGCGAACGGGGAGATCATGAACGCCGTGAAGATCAGTGCTAACCCTGTGGACATCACGTAGGTATGGCCATGGGGCTCGTCGCAGTTGATTATGAAATAGGACTCCGTGATGAACCATGCGCCGATCAGTGGCAAATAGACCAAGGGGTTGTCGATTACGGCACCCATTATTTGGATCGCTCTATCAAGAATCAACGAGAGTTCCATGTTGCTCCAAGGGTATGGACGGATCGCAGGGAACCGCATCTACAACAATTTGTTCGGGATAGTCGGCAACGGGAATTATTCAAAATACCGATCCCATGGCGGGCCGACTATGAATTGGCGACATCCTTTACGCGCTGAACGGAATCCGACTTGCTCAGTGTCAACCGTACAATGCAATCCGATTTGGCGAGCAGGTCGTGCGGTACGCCGCCGTCGAGGCTGAGCAGATCGCCTTTAACCAAATTAAGGATCCCTCCATCGACACCGAAATCCAACTCGCCCTCCACCATGGCCACGGTGATCGGGTATGGCGTCTGATGTTCCTTCATGTGCTGGCTCTGTTTAAATACGATACGAACCTCTTTGGTCGCATCGGTTTGAAAAAGAACCGTTATCGCAGGGCCGACATCTTTGTAGGTCAGTTCTTTATAAATATTTGCGGATTCCATACAACACTCCTTATGTACAATAGATAGGGTTTGCTTTCCAGTCGATACAGGCACTCGCCCGAAACGGGATCAATTTGAAAAGCGTTTATGCAATGCTGTGTATTGAAAAAACGGGACGAAGTCAAGTTGCCCCAATCCCCGAGAAGCATTCCTCCGGCGGCTCCGCCCCGCCTACGCGGAAAGATGGGAGCGGTTTTGGTGCGAAGAATGCCGCCCGCATGCGCTATACAATTCCTGTTCATTAAATCAGGAGTTCAAATGGCAAAACCAAACTACTCGTACGAAAAGCGTCAAAAAGAGATCGCCAAGAAAAAGAAACAGGAAGAAAAGAGAAAACGGAAACAAGGGATCAAGGACGAATCGTCTGCCGAGGTTCGGGAGAGGCCTTCATAGTTTCGTAAAGGCAAAACCAGCATCCCTATCCTGCTCTCGGCGTTTGTTCCCCTGCTCGCCATCGCCGGGGGATTCTATCTGATCAACCTGTTCGATGTGCTGATCGGTTTCTTTTATCAATCCGTTGCAATTCATTTTCTGGGTGAAGGTTGCGAATGCAGAAACGAAACCTTGCAATGCAGCTAATCCAGCAATCCTACGCTGCACTCTTCGTCCGCTGGGGCGAGCAACATTGGTGGCCCGGGCAAACGCGGCTGGAGATGATGCTGGGTGCAATCCTGACGCAAAACACGGCGTGGACAAATGTGGAGAAGGCGATCTCCAATCTTCGGAAAAACAATGCACTGAAGTTTCAGACCTTGGAAAAGGTATCGCAGGAACAGATTGCCGACTGGATCCGACCGGCGGGCTATTTCAACCAAAAGGCGGGCTATATCAAGGGAATGGTTGAAAACATCGGAAGCTTCGGGACGCTGAACCAACTCTTCACGCTCGACACCCCCACCCTGCGCAAGGAGCTGCTTTCGTGGAAAGGCATCGGACCGGAAACCGCCGACAGTATTCTGCTCTATGCCGCCAAGCGACCCGTATTCGTGATCGATGCCTACACTAGGCGATTCCTTTCCCGCCACGGCTTGTGCGACAAAAAAGCGTCGTATGATTCCGTCGCCAAGCTCTTTACCGACAACCTGCCCGCAGACGCCCAGCTCTACAACGAATACCACGCACTGATCGTCCGATTGTGCAAGGAACGCTGCAATACCACGCCCAAATGCGAAGGTTGTCCACTCGAAAAATTATACCATTTACCAAAACATACAGGTATAAATCCCCGTCCGTAGTGTAGAGAGCGCTTACCTGAAAGGACACGAGCGTGCGAAGTGAGGCTGGCTTGAAAAGCCGACAGCGAAGCGGCAACCGGTGCTTCTCGGAGGTGCGTACCGGCGGCGGCACCCACTTGGTTCCGCCTCTATCCAAGCACCCTCCTCCGGAAAGGGCATGAAGCGATGTACCCGACACAAGGTAACTTGCAGCATTGATCCCCCTGTATTTCCATACATTTAAAGGTGTGGGGTGATGGATTTCATAAAACACGCAATGTCAAAATATTACACCGATATTTCATTGATTTACTCCCCTACCTCTAGCGGTATGGAAACAAGGTGCTTTACGACGGGGGTACTGAGCTGCGCAACGCACATGCAAGCAAGCCGAACGCGTGCCAAAGTTCGGTATCCCGGAGACGGGAACCCCGCAGGAAAACGCCCACGGGAAGGCGCCGGCTTTTCCGGGTTCTCCCCGAAAATACGGTTGCTTCTGGGAGACTGGCTTTCTTCTTCAATTCCGGGGACGCACTTCCGTTAAAGAGGCGAAAAAGAGTGGACATTGCCCTTGCCAAGCACAGAGGCTTTAACTATCTTCTGCCTCTCTTTTGAGAAATGGCTGAGTAGCTCAGTTGGTCAGAGCACCGGAATCATAATCCGGGTGTCGAGGGTTCAAATCCCCCCTCAGCCACCATCTTTAAAAGAGCCTGTGCGCAGGCTTCAATGGCCAGGGACAACATCGCCCTTGCCCCCGTCTTTGAGGGAGAGCCCAACCCTTTTCAAAACGCTCCAGGAAGTCCCTTGAGCAAATCACCAATCAGCGGCTCTCGGATAAAGCATCCAGTGCAGCGTGGCTGGCTTCCGGAGCAGGTTCGAGCACCCGCTCTCCCACGACCTTGATGGCCAGTGCGCCGAGCGGCGCGGTAAAGACGATGCTCATCACGGCCACGGCCAGAATGACGTTCCCGGGGGCGGTTTGCATTCCCGCCGCCTGCATCGCCATCAGCGGAACCGCCCCGATCGCCGCCTGCACCGTCGCCTTGGGCCAGTACGACACCACCGAAAAGAAACGTTCTCCCCGGTTGAGCGGACTACCGATCAACGAAAGCAGAACACCGATGCTCCGGGCAACCAGTCCGCAAACAATCAGCCCCAGACCCGCCAGACCCGTGTCCCATGCCAACGAAATATCCACCTGCGCCCCGACCAACGTAAACAGCATGATCGACGCAAAGATCCAAAGTTTTCCGAGTTTGGAAGAAATCTCGTGCGCCATGTGCTCGCGTTTTTCAAGGATGATGAAGCCCATCGCCATAACCGCCAGCAATGCCGCGAACAGAAAAACCCCCTCTAGCAATTGCTGGACATGCACAAGGATGATCGAAATACCGACCACAATCATCGTGCGTTTCGTGGCGCGCGGATTAAAGCGTTCGAACAACTTCAACAGGAACCAACCGATCAGCAGACCCGCTCCAATGCCACTAAGAATGGACACCGGAATCCCCGCAGCTTTCAGCAGTACGCTATCCGCAGTACCGGTATAAAAGCCGAGCAGAATGGAAAAGATAACGATCGCAATCACATCGTCGAGCGAGGCCGCCGCCATCACCATCGTCGGAATCCCCTTCCTTGCGCCCATGCGCCGCTCGATGAACCCAATCATCATCGGCACCACCACCGCCGGCGAAACCGCCGCGATAATGAATCCCAGCATCGCCGACTCCAAATGCGTCAGCGGCAGGAAACGCGGCCCCAGCAGCGCAATCGTCGAGCCTTCCATGATTCCCGGGATAAACGAAAGCAGCAGCGCCTGCACACCCACCTTGTTCAGTGCCTCGCGGCTCAGCTCGAATCCTGCACGCAAAAGAATAATGATCAGCGCCATCATTCGCAGATCCGCCGATGCCTCTAGGAAACCCGGTTCCATCAGATCGAACACATACGGTCCGAACAGCACGCCCAGCAACAGCATGCCCAGCAACCCCGGCATCCGCAACTTGCGGAACACCCAGTCCATCAGCAATCCCAGCAGGATCATCTCAGCTATGCTAAATGCCATTATCCATCCTCGTGTAAACCAAAGAAGCCCTTCTTATAGCATCAAATAGCAACATCGATGGAGACGATAAATATAAAAAAGGGAAAGGGTTTGTTGTTCCGCCTTCAGGCGGCTTCCATAAACTTCACTACACGACGTGACCGCCTAAAGTCGGAACTACAAACTTTAACTATCCCCAAAATAATCGGCCGTGTACCGAAAGACCCGCAGACTTTCGGACCAGTAGGTGTCGGGCAGTCCGGCTTTCATCTTGAGATGGGCAAGGAATGTTTCTTTTTCGGAAAGCTCTTCCCACACACTGGGAAGGAAGGTGCCGCGCTGGTAGCCCTCCTGAAGAATCAGACCGTCGATCCCGGGACGGATTTGCCCGAGCAGATCGGCCTCGGAGGAAAAAGAGAGCTCTTCCGGCGGCGAAAGAACGGAAATGTGGATTTCGAGCGAGTCAAACTCTTCACGCGACACGGGTGGAAAACGCGGGTCGTTGAACGCGGCGGCACAGGCGTTGTGTTCCACATCTTCAGCGAGCGGGCGGCAAGCCTCGAGCATGCCGATGCAACCGCGTAGATGCCCCCCGATTTCAATCGTCACAAACGTGGCGCGTTCCTCCATCAGTTCGACGGGAATATCCTCAAGGGGTGTAGCCTTTTCGCCAGTCAGCCCCTTGGAAAGGGCATCGCGAGCGATTTTTAGAAGCAAGGTTTGATGTTCGGTCTTCATTCGTAGAATGCATACGCACCGTAGCCAACCACCTGATCGCGCGATCCGGCGGTATCACCGGAGTTGCGAAGATCGATTAACTCGGCGCGCATCCCTTTTTGTTTTGCCAGATGCAAGAGCCCGCAGATTGGAATGCAACCACAGGCATTTCTAGATTCGAGGCCGGTTGGATCAAGATCCAAAATGGCCTGCGAGGCGGCGGAATCCATCCGGTTCGCGGTTTCATAATCTTCATAGTGGCTTAGGTCGGAGCTAATGACAATAAGTGTCTCATTCCCACCCCACAGTGATGCAAGAATGCCGGCGATCTCCTCCTTGCTGGCCTGGCCGACCACGAGCGGAATCAGCGTGAAGTCGCTGAGAACGACCTGAAGGAACGGAAGCTGTACCTCAAGGCTATGCTCCTCCGCATGGGCTGCATCAACGATCGAACTGCCGTCTGGAGCCTCCACCGGAACATGGCCAAGCGGCGTGCGCCATACAGAAGCGGAAGACGCGGCGACCCCATTTAGCAACACGCGGTGAGCAGGCCCGAGGAGCACGACGCGCCGGATGCCGACGGGCCGGAGGCAGGCATACGCGCTGGCGGCGATGGAGCCGGAATAGATGTAGCCCGCATGGGGCGCAATGATCGCCTTGGGCGACACACCGTCCTTGACCGGAACGTCGGCCAGTAATCCTTCGACCATCCCGCGAAGTTCGGCGGGATCGGCCGGATAAAACATGCCCGCCACGGCAGACTCTCGAACCTTTTCGCTCATGGGTGAATGCTAGCTGTTTCCCCTCTGATTTCCATCATTTTCCCCTCCATAATCATGCAATAAAAGGGTTGGAAATACATTGCCGTCTGCCGGTTTAAATTACCAACCTGTCGAATTCAATCGGCGTTGGATTCTCCCTATGTTCTTCATCAACAAAAACCCAAAGGGTATCCCCCATTCAAGCCGTTGCAATGGCCAGCAGGGTTTGCCCCAGCGGATTTTCCGGTCTGGCCAGATAATAGCAGCGGCCTTCCTGCTTCACCATGCGCCGGGTGGTGAGCTTCCCCAGATGCCGGTAGAGAGCCATCGTTGAAAAACGCGTCGAGGCCAACAGTTCCGGAAAGGCTTTTCCCCCTTCATCCAAGCATCTTGCAACAAGAATTCGGCGCGGGTGGGTAAAAGCCGTCGCCATCTCTATCAGGCTTTCGTTTTCCGCACCAGCCGTACAGCGCTCCCGGATCGCGTTCCCTATGGTTCCGGCATGCTCGACGGCCAGATTTGGAGTGGCCGAATAGAACACCCATCGCCCAGTTGGACGTGCCGAAACCAAACCCCGTGCATTCAGTGCCCGCAGTTGGATGCTGGCAAGCGATACCGAAATGCCCGCTTTCCGGGCCAATACCGACACCGTCGACTCATCGCAAGAAAAGAGTGTGCGAAGCAGGTTTAAGCGGGTTTCGTTTGCAAGAACTCTACAGGTTCTCCATAGGGTGGGTCTCAATGGTTGCATTCGGTGTAAGTATCACACTTTAAGAGGTGTGGTAAAGAACAGTCTTTCAATAATTTTCTGATTTGGCATTTTAGAGATGTCCTACATTGAAATATGGGCTATTGTTGAATAGCTTCTGATAGGCATCACACTTTAAAAGGTATGGTAGTTTAAGCTTCGACCAGCGTTATTGCTTGCAGGGCTTCATGACTTTGCACAGGTTCCTGCTCAAACTACCACCCATTTTGATTCGTTGCGCCGAAAGCCTAGCAAAAAAGGCTTTTTGTGAGCCAGGAACGGGGCAACAGCCATCAGAGAACATCAATCGACAAGCGAAAATAAAGAATCTGCCGCAAAAATTGTATTTGGGGATGCGTTTCCAAATGAACAGCGTTACGATGTCGTTGTGAAAACGGCGAAATACTGGCATCTGCGAGAGGACGGGCGGATCGAGTGCGACCTCTGCCCGCGGCACTGCTGCATGGCCGAGGAACAGCACGGCCTGTGCAGCGTCCGGCGGCGAGAGGGTGATCAATTGATTGCCGCCGCCTACGGGCGGGCGTGCGGGCTGGCGGTCGATCCCATCGAGAAAAAGCCGCTATACCACTTTCTGCCGGGATCGAGCGTGCTTTCCTTCGGCACTACGGGATGCAACCTAACCTGCGAATTTTGCCAAAACTACCATTTGAGTCGATGCCAAGAGATAGAGGGAACCCGCATCGATCCTGAAGAAATCGCGGAAGCCGCGCTTCGGCATGGGTGCGAGAGCGTGGCGTTTACGTACAATGAACCGACCGTCTTTTTCGAGTATGCAATCGACACCGCAAAGGCCTGCCATGCGCACGGGCTCCAAACCGTCGCGGTAACGAACGGCTGGATCGAACCCGAGCCTTGCTTGGAATTTTTTTCGCACATGGATGCGGCCAATGTGGATCTCAAAGCCTTTACGGATCGCTTCTACAAAAAGCTGTGCGGCGCGAGCCTGCAACCCGTGCTCGATACGCTCGTGGCCATCCGGCGGGAAACGAATACCTGGCTGGAATGCACGACGCTACTGATTCCGGGATGGAACGACTCGCCCGCCGAAATCGATGCCATGACCAAATGGGTGGTCGCCAATCTCGGGACAGATGTTCCGTGGCACTTCAGCGCCTACCGCCCCACCCCGCAATGGAGCGAAGCCCCGCCGACGCCGCTCGAGATCCTGCTCCAGGCGGAGTCCATCGCCAAGGCGAACGGCATCCGGCACATCCATCTCGGCAACGTTCATCTCGCAAGATGACTACCAGCTGTAGCGTAGACCGAGGTCGAAAAGGAGCGCATCGGCCCCGTCACCGCCGGAGGAGGAGACGCCGCCTGTAAGAGTCCAGACCTTGAACACCCGGGCATCGAGGTGGACGCCGTAGTAGGTCACCGTCAATCCCTCGCCTCCACTATCCGGATCGAGCCATCGCAAGCTGGCCGACGGACGGATGGCAATGCGCCCTCCCCGGAACGGCAGATAGGCGTTCAGCAATCCCCCGTAGCCGGAGAAACCTTGCGACTCCAGGTTGTAGAAGGTGGCGCTTATGCTGGAAAACCTCCAGCCCAGTAGACGGGAGTGCGTCATGCCAATGCGCCAGCGCATGGCGTCGTCGGTGGCATCGGAAACGGTGTAGGCCACCTCCTCGTTCAGGCTGAGCCGCAACGGTAGGTCGTGCCGTGCACCGATCCAGTAGCGCCAATAGCCGTCGTCGAAAAGCTGGTCGTCCACAAACAGGAACTGGTCGCGCTGGGCTTGTGAATCGACACGTTGCCAATGGTTGACGCCTGCGCGCAGGGTCAGCAGACCATGCAACCGCGAGGAAGTCGTTAGATCAAAACGTGAAAGCTGGGTCTGGCTGTTGGTAGTGTTCGCCGCGCCAAAGTCGATTTCGGCAGTGGAGAGGAGATTGAATCGCGGGCCGAATCCGGCACGCTGATCTAAAAGCACGGCCACCCGATCGACCTCGCCCTTGTAGAGCGAACCCAACAGGCCGGCTGTCCCGGAATAATAGCTTGAAATGCGCTCGCCGGCCTCGAAGGTCGCATAGCCCGCCACAGTGGGCTCGTCACCGGAGAACTCCAAATCAACCCGACGGGGCTTGAGACCAGCCGCCATGCCGAAGCTCCAGTGTCCGGCCGTATCGAGTTCGACCTGTCCCCCGTCGAGGTAGCCGATTCCCGGCAGCTCAAACGGAAGGAAGCGCCCCGCCCGCACGAAACCCTCCCCGGACAACGGGTGCTGGAATGCGGCGGAATAGATGAGCGGCTGAACCGTCTCGTATTCCGAATGGGTGAGATAGCCGTCGCCGGTGCGATAGCGGGCGCTTCCCGACCAGACAAAGCTCCATGCACTGCCAAACAGGCGGTCAATGTTGCCGGAGGTGTGGAGGCGCGTAACCGAATAGTCGAGCTGGCTGTCCGTTCCTTCCTGATAGGTTTGCTGCACTCCAACGCTACCGTGCGTGATGTTCTTGGTCGGCGCAATTTCGGGCGCGCGGCGAGGCGGTGCCAGCAAGGGGACAAATGCCTCGCCTTCCCCGGTCGCCGGTGCGACCGGAACGGCATCATCGCCGGACGGAAGTGCGGCATCGAACACCAGTTCCACCGGGCGCGACTGGAGAGTGCCCAGCAGATTCCCACCCGCCCCTTCGAGCCGAAGAAGCGCGGTGTTTCGGGCGGCCTGCAGCACTTCGAAACCCAGCGTACGGCCATCTTCAAGCACCATCGAACCGGTCATGCCCAGCTGCAGGCCCGCATCGGTTCCGGCATTGATGTACACCCCCTCGGGAATGCGGTAGGTGATAACCACCCCCGTCCGCACCGTCTCAGCCGAAGACGCAACGCACAACCATCCAAAGAGCAGGATGATTATCCCCGCCCAAGCATTGATTCTGGATACGTTCCACTTCATTTCCTAGTCCCTGCCGCTCGGATGGCATGAATAGCAATCTTGCGAGTTGTAGCTGTAGCCACTTATTCCGCTATGTTCCGAATCCACTTCACTCTGCCGGTGCTCATGGCAGTCGATACAACTGAAGGTCGGCGGACTGCCCGTGGTGTGGCACTCGTTGCATGAAACATTGTGGGGGCCGCTTAGCGGGAAGTACGAATGGCGGAACGATGCCGGAATCCAGCCATAGATGGTGTGGCACAGGGTGCAGTCTTGCGAATAGTTGTCGGCCACATGGTTCGGCGCAGCTTGGTAGTTTGCGTTGTGGCACGAATAGCAGTCG
>DAOUQA010000068.1 GCA_030625905.1 Kiritimatiellales bacterium
CACTCCTTTAAATATGTGTACAAAGAACCCGCGAACAGTACCCACTGCGCACAAACGGGTCAACCGGGAAGTGGCCTGTTTCTTCGGGGGGCGTCCCCCCATCGCCTAAAAAGCGATTTCCTGTCAATTCACTCTTGACAAAAATTCCGCGTTCCACTATACCTCTCCCATAAACCCATGAAGTCACTTTTTAGAATGAGCCTTCGGGGGGCGAGCCCCCAACGCCTAAGAAGCGATTTCCTGTTAAAAGGAGAAAAGGAAATGAAAAAGGAAATGAAAGGATATGTGGTCTGTGTCCTAGCGATGGCGATGTTTGCCGGAGTTGCTCAGGCGGATGTTACATCGGGTCTGATTGGTCATTGGCAGCTGGACGAGGGTAGCGGCTCAATCGCCTATGATAGTGCCGGAAGCCATGATGGTTCGCTCGTCGTTGCTGAGGTCGATCCCCTATTTGTCTCGGACGGGGTGTTCGGCGGATCGCTCGACTTCGAGGGCAGAGGGGACAATGTAGAGAATAGTTATGTGGTCATCGGAGATGGCGGCACGCTGGATCTGACCGGCAGTCGCACGCTCTCGACCTGGGTGAGGATCGATAATTGGGATTCTTCTGGCTGGACTGGAATTATCACCAAGGGTGACGTGGCAGGTAACTATGATCTTATAAGGAATGGTAACACAGGCAGTGTTGGCTTTTATGTTCAGGACAAAGGCTTTGTCGTCGGTAGCACTGTTGTCAATGATGGCCAGTGGCATATGCTTACCGGAGTGCTTGACCTGGCGGGTGGGGTGCAGGCTATGTATGTCGATGGTGTTCTGGACGCTTCCGCGAACGTTTCTGGTGCAGCCACCGCCTCGAATGATCAACCTCTCCTGTTTAACGGACTCCTGGACGGTTCTACGGGCTGGGATACGGCTCGTTGGTTTGATGGCGCGATGGATGAAGTTCGACTCTACGACCGGGCATTGACTGCCGGCGATGTTCTTGAGTTATACAGTGTCCCTGAACCGGCAACGTTGGTTCTGTTCGGAATTGGCTCCCTGGCGCTTCTCAGACGCCGCCGGGCATAATAATTCCAAAACTTAGTAGGTAAAAGTCGAGCTAACAATCTAAGCTCGACTTTTACTTTTTATTCCTCCCCGGACGGAGAGGGGCAGATAATCACAAAACTTCCGCTTGCGCGACTGGCTCATACATGCCCGGCGTGTGGGAAATCTGCCACCCGCGAGTCCGACACCATGGATACCTTCGTCGACTCCTCCTAGTATTTCCTTCGCTACCTCAGCCGCACAGGATGCCACGCAGGCCGTCGATGCGGCCATCTCCAACAAGTGGATGCGGCCGTGTCGATCAATATATCGGCGGGATCGAGCACGCCATTCTGCACTTGCTCTACGCCCGCTTCCTCAAGCACATCTGGCGCCGCATTTCCGAAAACCACGATATCCTTTGTGGGGCAGGCATCCCTGCCTGCCCATCTACGCTAGGGGCAGAGCAGGCTGGAAAGCCTGCCGGAGGGAACCCCACCAAAAATAGGTTTTTCCAACAGAAGGGCGCATAAGGAAGCAAAGGAATTAATCCGGCGTGTAAATACATTACAGGAGGCCGGGATGGAAAAGGCGGTGTTATGTTGCGTGCAACATAAAGTGCCATCGGGGTAGGCCGTTATCTTTTCCACCAGCGTTTTGCATGGCCTTCGATCCCCTGATGAAGGGCGCCCAGATGGTCGAGATCAGCTTCCTTCATGGTAACGCTACGGAGCGGTACGGAGCGGAGTTGCTTCCGGTAGTGCCTACGGATCCATCCGGGAATTATAATTTTCATGTCCATTTTCATGCCCCTTCCATCAGGTTAGACCCAACAATAAGCATGAAAAGTGCCGAAAATAAAAACCCCGATCCAAAGACCGGGCTTAAAAAGATGGTGGAGGATAACGGGATCGAACCGATGACCTCGTGCATGCCATGCACGCGCTCTCCCAGCTGAGCTAATCCCCCGCAAAAGGAAGGACTTTATAGACTGCCGTATGTTGGGCTGTCAATCCCGATTCACGAAATTTACCGAGCATGGCTTTCGGGGTGCAAAAGGGCGGTTCAGTGTTTTTCTTTATCCATCTCGGTTTGGATGCCTTCCGGGCGAAGCAGGTGCTTCGTGTTTCCTACGAGAATGATAGCATAGGTGGGCTGAACATCTTCAAGCACCACGCCGGGGTCGACCTCCATGCCCGGCGTGACCACTTGGCTGTTGATGATGGCCACCTTGTTGCTGCCGCGCAGGCCGATGCCGGTGATGACATAGGTTTTGGAGAGCCGCTTCACCTTTAGGGTGTTTGGCAGGGCCGTCGGTGCCTTGCCGTCGTTCGGAGCTTCTTTTGAAGCATCCCCGCCGCAACTGGCGAGGAACAGGGGGATGCAGGCAATGATCAGGGCTTGTTTTAATGGTTTTGCATTCATTTGAACCGGATTCCTTATACGCACTCATTTCTCTTTTGCAAAAAATTATCCGTCAACGGAGGCGAAAAAACAACATTGGTTCACGGGTATTTTCCCGGGGCATACCAGAAGGCCCTCTTTTTTCGATTGAGCCTCTTGCAAAACCTCTGGTTCGCTTCGCAACGGTGTAGGGCGCGCTTCCATTCCGATGGAGCGCGCAGGGTTGCGGATGAACATGTTGCACAGCAAGCACGCTCCCGCAGACGGGAAGCGCGCCCCACATCGGCGGGAGGGTTGCAAAAAACGGGGTTTAATTAATATTGACACTCTGGGGGCGATTCCGTAGTTTCCGCCTCTTGATTTTTAGGAAGCAAAGCCCTGTGGGGGCATCGAGGGAATTTATGGAAGCATATGCGGTTATAGAGACCGGTGGAAAGCAGTACCGTGTCCAGCAGGGCGATGTCCTTGACGTGGAACTGCTGGCGGCCGAAGAAGGCGCAAGCGTGGAGTTTGAAACGCTGGCCGTTTCCAACGGCAGCGAACTGACGATCGGTGCACCTGTTGTGGATGGCGCCAAGGTCAAGGCTTCGGTGGTGGAAAACCTGCGCGGCAAGAAGATATACTCCTTCAAAAAGAAGCGCCGCAAGGGGTATCGCCGTAAAATCGGGCATCGCCAGGAACTGACGAAGATCAAAGTGGAATCAATTACAGCATAGTTTTGCAGGGAGGCAACCATGGCTCATAAAAAAGGACAAGGATCATCCAGTAACGGCCGCGACAGCAATGCGCAACGCCGTGGCGTCAAGCGCTTCGGCGGCGAGAAAGTCACCGCAGGCAGCATTTTGGTTCGTCAGGTAGGAACCAAGATCCACCCCGGCCTGAACGTGGGTTGCGGAAACGACTATACGCTTTTTGCTCTCAAGGATGGCGTCGTTGAATTCGACAAGCGCCAGCGCAAAGTACACATTCGCGAAGTAGCAGCGGCCTAAACCATCCGGTTAGCCGAACGGGGAGGGCGGGCTCTAGGCTCGTCTTTTCTTTTGCCCTTGAAACCTAAAACTTTAAACTTAACACGGTCTTAATGAAACACGTCGTATTCAAGGATCGTGTAAAGCTCTACGTTCGCGCCGGCAACGGCGGCAACGGCTGCGTATCGTTCCGCCGCGAAAAATTTATCCCCAAGGGTGGCCCCGACGGCGGCGATGGCGGAAACGGGGGTTCGGTCATTCTCCGCTGCGATGCCAACGAGGACTCGCTACTGCCGCTCTACTACAAGCCGCATCAGCGCGCCAAGCATGCCCAGCATGGCATGGGCTCGCAGTGCCACGGCCGCAACGGCACCGACTGTATTGCAAAGATTCCGGTGGGTACCGTAATCACCGATGCGGAGACGGATGAATTTCTCGGTGAGCTGCTTGCCGCCGGCGAGGAGCTGCGCGTTGCCAAAGGCGGCAAGGGGGGCATTGGCAACATTCATTTCAAAAGCTCGACCAACCAGTCGCCCCGCCAGTTTACCGAAGGCACCAAGGCCGAGGAACGGGTGCTTTGGCTAGAGCTCAAGCTCATGGCCGATGTTGGCTTGGTCGGCTATCCAAACGCCGGGAAATCAACCTTGCTCAGCCAGTTGACGCATGCTCATCCGAAGATTGCACCGTACCCCTTCACGACCATCAACCCCATCATTGGAACCATGGAGTATGAAAACTTCAACCGCCTGCGTGTGGCGGACATTCCCGGCCTGATTGACGGTGCGCATGACGGCATTGGTCTCGGTCACCAGTTCCTGCGGCACATCGAGCGCTCTAGGTTTATCCTCTTTGTCATTGATATGGCCGGCACCGACGAACGTAACCCGACCGACGATTTTCTTCATCTGAAAGAAGAGCTGCGCCTTCATCAAGAGTCGCTCTCCTGCACGCCGTATCTCGTGCTCGCCAATAAAATGGACGAGCCTGCCGCGGCTGAATACATTGCCGAGTTCAAGAAAAAGACCGGCGAGGAGGTCTACGAGATTTCCGCCAAGGAAGGCACCGGACTCGAGCCCATCAAGGAATTCCTCTACAAGCACTTCTTCGAAGCCCGGAAGGTTCTCGAAGAAGATGCGGGGTAGGGCCTCCCTGCCCGCAGGGCGATCGCGCGTCTTCCTCCGAACGGACGGCAAACGGGATATGTTTAATCCCCGAGCGCACCGAAACTTCCGCATTGGGGTGTATGCCGAGCTAGGTGGTGGGCGGCGTCGCGTGTGCAAGTCGTTCTCTACGCATAAAACAGCATCCTCATGGTGTAGATAGCTTCACCTGACCAACGGGAAGGAAAGCAGTTCGGTTGCCCGGTTGCCCAACCCCGGAACCTATATAGGGAAAGAGCCAAAAAAAAGCTCCCTGCGCGGGAGCTTTCTGTGTTCGAGCCAAACCTAGTATTAGTAGGAAGGGTTGCTCGGACGGGAGTTCTTCAGCCGCTTTTTCTTTTCGCTCGGCTTTTCGTAGCAACGCTTCGCGCGCATGGTCTTGAGGATGCCCTCTTTGTCCAGCGCCTTCTTGAGGCGACGCAACGCGCGGTCTACGCTTTCGCCGCGGCGTACTTTTACTTCACATGTTTCTTGTGCCATATCCAGATTCACCTCCCCCGATCGTTTGGGGTTTAGTTGAGAGTCGGGAAACCTAGTGCAGCCCCTGCGTGATGTCAAATGCAATAATGATCTAGTCCTTCTTGGTGGCCTTGGCCGCTTCGGTGATTTTCGAGGCAAGGTGCGCGGGCACCTTTTCGTAGCGGCTGAATTCCATTTCGAAGGAGCCTTGGCCGCTGGTGATCGAGCGCAGCTCGGAGCAAAACTTGAAGGTTTCCGACTGCGGCACGTCGGCCGAAATCGCCTGGAGCCCATCCTCCTGCCCCATGCCGAGGATGCGCCCGCGCTTGGTGTTGAGCAGTCCGCTGATGTCGCCCATGAAGCGGTCGGGTACGATTACCTTCATGGTCATGATGGGTTCGAGCAGCACAGGGTTGGATTGCTCGATGGCCAGATGCAGCGAACGGGCTCCGGCAATCTTGAAGGCGACCTCGGACGAGTCGACGTCATGGTATGAGCCGTCGTAGAGCTCGACCTGCACGTTGATGACTTCCGCGCCGACCAAGGGGCCTTTTTCCAGACCCTCGACAAAGCCCTTTTCACAAGCGGTGATGAAGCCTCCGGGAATCGAGCCGCCGACAATCTTGTTGAGGAACCAGTTTTCGTCGGCGGGATCCTTCGGCCGGATGCGGATGTAGCATTCACCATACTGGCCGCGGCCACCGGACTGCTTCTTGTGCTTGTAGTGGCCCTCGCCGCTGCCGGTGATGGTTTCCTTGTAGGCCACCTTCGGGGTGTGGTGGGTCATCTCGACATTGCTACGGTTCTTGATGTGCTCAAGGGTGACGTCGAGGTGCATGTCGCCCATTCCCCACAAGACCAGCTCGTGCGTCTCGGTGTTGTGGTCAAGTTTGGTGGAGGGATCCTCTTCGGTGGCGCGGTGCAGGGCCATGCCGATCTTGTCGGCATCGGCCTTGTTCTTCGGCTCGACGGCATAGGCGGCAACCGGGGAGGGAAAGAGGATCGGCTCGAGCCGGATATTGCTGCCGGCGGAGCAGAGCGAATCGTTAAGGTAGGTGTGCTTCAGCTTGGTTAGCGCAACGATATCGCCCGCCTTGGCCTCGGTGGCCTCGGTGGTTTTCTTGCCGTCCACATAGAGGATTGTGCTGACCTTTTCCTTTTGGTTCTTGGTCGGGTTGTAGATTTCCATGCCGGGTTTGAGTATGCCGCTATAGATGCGTATAAACGTCAACTGCCCGATAAAGGCATCGTTGAAGCAACGCCACACGAGGCCGGAAAAGGGCTGGTCTTCCCCGGCGGAGATTTTGTTGCCCTCGGAGCAGCTCACCGGATAGTCATGCGGAGAGGGGAAGAGGCGGCTGATGGAATCCATGGCCTCCTTTATGCCCATGTCGGCCTTGACCGATGTCGCGAATACCGGAATCAGATGCGCGTCGTGAACGGATTTACGCAGCCCTTCGGAAAACTCGTCGGCGGTCAGCTCCTCGCCCTCGAAATATTTTTCCATCAGCGAGTCGTCGGTTTCGGCCGCCAGTTCGATGAGGTGGTCCTTGATCGCCTTTACCCGATCCTTGAGGTCGTCCGGAATCTGGTCGGACGGGGTGTTGAGGAGGTCGATGGTCTTGCCATCGGAGGTTGGCAGTACCATTGGGATGCAGCGGGCATCGCCCCAGCGTTCCTTTATTTCCAGGAGGGTGCTGTCAAAGTCGGTATCGTCCTTATCGAGGCAGGTGATGGCTATGCCGCGCGGCAGGTTGCGTTTTTCGCAGGCTTTCCACGCACGCTGGGTGCCGACCTGGATGCCCGAGCTGGCATCGATGGTGATGAGGGCGGCGTCGGTGATCTCGGCGGCGGCGGTCATCTGGCCGATAAAGTCGGCGAAGCCGGGGGTGTCGATCATGACGAGACGGCGGGTCTTACCGCTGGCGGCTGTGTATACGCCGTCAAAGGGCTTTGCCCAAATGGAGATTTCGTGGGCTTTTTCTTCGTCGGTCCAATCGGCCACGCTGGTACCGTTTTCCGGAGAGCCCACCCGATCAACCTGACCCAGTTTGAACAGGATGCTGTCAATCAACGAAGTTTTCCCGCTACCCGTGTGGCCCACGAGGGCGAAGTTTCGGACACTATCAATAGGGATATTTTTCATGTTCCTCTCCTTGCTATTCAATTGTCTATCAGGTCCATTGCTACACACCCGGCATAAAAACGGGAAGCTTTTAAAAATACGCACACCCGCCCGGCATTTCAAACCATTTCCCCGTTTTCCTTCGGCTGTGTTTGAGGGACATCGTCCTCAATGTCCGCAACCGGGGGGATAGGTCTGGACGATGGGACCCTCGTCCCTCCAGCGTTGCAAACCGCGGTTTGAGGGTTGCAAAAGCAGATGGGGTTATCCATCCTCCTCCCTTTCATGAAAAACAGGCCGTCCAGATTTGAGCTGATGGCGCCCGCAGGCTCCTATGCCGCGTTGTCGGCGGCAATCCGTTCCGGGGCGAACTCGGTCTACTTCGGGGTCGACAAGCTCAACATGCGCTCTCGCGCCGCCAGCCCGTTCGGCCTCGGCGACCTGCGGCGTATTGCGCGCATCTGTCGCTGGTGCGGGGTGCGCTCTTACCTCGCGCTCAACGTGATTGTCTACGACGACGAACTCGAAACCATGCGCGAAATCTGCGCCGCTGCCAAAGCCGCGAGTATCTCTGCTGTCATTGCCTCCGATATCTCCGCCATCGAATATGCCCGATCCATCGGCCTCGAAGTGCACATCTCTGTGCAGGCCAATGTCTCCAATATGGACGCCGTCCGCTTCTACGCCCGCTATGCCGATGTCATAGTACTCGCGCGTGAGCTGACGCTCGAACAAATCACCGCCATTGGAAACACCATCCGCGAGGAAAATATTGCAGGCCCCTCCGGTAACCTCGTGCAGATCGAACTCTTTGCCCACGGTGCGCTCTGCGTCGCCATTTCCGGTAAGTGCTACATGAGCCTCGGCACCTACAACCAGTCCGCCAACCGCGGTGCGTGTTTCCAAAACTGTCGCCGGCAGTATCGCATTACCGATGTCGAGACGGGCGACGAGCTTGAAATCCAAAACCAGTATGTGATGTCGCCCAAGGATCTCTGCACGCTACCGCATCTCGACAAGCTTTCCGAGGCCGGCGTCACGGTCTACAAGCTCGAAGGCCGCGCCCGCACCGCGCAATATGTTGATACCGTCACCCGCGCCTACCGCGCTGGTCTCGACGCCGTCGAAGCCGGAACCTTCAAGCCCGAAGAGTTCCAGCCTCTGGACGCGGGGCTGGCCGATGTCTTCAACCGCGGTTTTTGGGACGGGGGCTACTATTGCGGCGAAAAAATGGGCGAGTGGGCGGCCTCCGGCCATTCGCAGGCGACGTGCAAGCGCATCCAGCTCGGCGTTGTCTCCAACTATTTCGCCAAGATCGGTGTTGTTGAATTCACCCTCTGGCAGCAGGAGTTGCTGCCCGGCTGCAAACTGCTCGTTGAAGGCCCCACCACCGGCGCGGTGCAAACCGTCGCCGAATCTATCCGCGTCGATGGCGAACCGACCGACCGCGCCGTCAAGGGCGACAAAGTCACCTTTGCCCTCCCCGAAAAAGCCCGCCGCCAGGACAAGGTGTTCTTGCTGGCTCCTGTTGAATGAGAAATCCACAGATTACGCAGATTTCTCAGATTCTTTGGATCATTTAATCAGGAAAATCTGTGCAATCTGTGGACAATTATTCCAGATCGAGGAAGTCTGCCAGCAGATCGCGCAGTTGCTGCTCAGCACCAAGGATTTCGGGTTCTTTTTCCGGGTTGGCGACGAGGCGGATTTCGACTTTTCCGCCTCCGGGGTAGAAGCCGAGATCGATTCCCCCGGACTGGAAGTTTGCTTTTTCCAGAATCGTGACGATATCGGACTCGCCAATGCCCTTGGTGTGGACAATGCGTACGAGGCGGGGGCGGGCATCGGCGTAGCGATCCTGTAGCCAAGGAACGATTTCTTCGGAGAGGATGGCGTTGAATTCGTTCGGCGGGCCGGGGAGCACGAAAAGGGTTTTTCCGGCGCTCAGATCGATCCGCTGGCCGGGTGCGGCTCCGACGGAGTTGGGCAGGACAGCGCTGTTTTCAAGGACAAGAGCCTGCCGTTTCCCGGCATCGGTAATGGTTCGCCCACGCTTTTGGTACCACCCCTTGAGGTGGTTGACCGTAGGAAGGTGGAGGACGATCTTCCGTTCAAGCAACCGGCCAAGGGCATCGCGCGTGATATCGTCGACCGTCGGGCCGAGACCGCCGCTGGCAAATACGAGATCGACGCGGCCCATTGCTTCTTTGATCGCGCTTCCAATGGTTGGAATATCGTCGGGGATGGTGGTGTCGCGCACGAGCTGGAGACCAATGGCGGCGAGTGCCGTTCCGAGGTCTTGCCCGTGCGTGTTTAGCGTCCGTCCGCTGAGCAGTTCGTTGCCGATCGAAATGAGTTCTGCTTGATTGTTCATCCAGTGCTCCTCAAAATGTGCGGCTATCTTGAAGTTATGAGTGAATCGAATCAATCCTTAAGCGTGGATACGGGCGGTCAGCGGCTGGATGTTTTTCTGGCGGGGGCGGTGCCGGAGGTGTCGCGCTCACACTGGAAGACGCTGATTCAGGAGGGATTGGTGACGGTGAATGGAACGCCCTGCAAGCCGAACCACAAGCTGCGGGCGGGCGACGAGGTTTGCTGGTCGCTTCCCGAGGAAGCGTCGGCGGAGCCGCAACCGGAGGATATTCCGATCGATATCCTGTGCGAGGATGATGCGGTGCTGGTGCTGAACAAGCCACCGGGGCTGGTGGTGCATCCGGCACCGGGGAACGAGTCGGGCACGCTGGTGAACGCACTGCTGTTTCATGATCCGCTTTTTCGGACCTTGGAGCGCGCGGGCATTGTGCATCGGCTCGACAAGGATACGAGCGGCGTGATGGTGGTGGCGAAGTCCGAGGCCGCGATGGCCGAACTGCAACGCCAGTTCAAGGCGCGCGAGACGAAGAAGGAATACCTCGCGCTGGTATGGGGACATCCGCCGCCGAGCGGCCGGATCGAGACGTTGATTGGGCGGCACCCGAAACATCGGCAGAAGATGGCGGTGCTGGAGGAAGGCGGACGTGAGGCGGTCTCGAATTTCAAGACCCTGGAACAGTTTGCCGAAGTATCGCTGGTACAGGTGGGGATCGAAACGGGGCGAACGCATCAGATCCGGGTGCATCTGGCGCATCTGGGACACTCAGTCGTGGGCGATGCGGGGTATGGCCGCGCGAGGAAGAACAAGCTTCCGCTAACTCCGGATCGGCAGATGCTTCATGCGGCGAGGCTTGAGTTTGTTCACCCGACTACGGGGAAAAGGCTTTCCTTCGAGGCTCCGTTGTTTGATGATATGCGCCATCTTTTGGAACTTTTGCGGAATGAGCGCGATGGCTGAAGCCACATTTTACAACTTGATCGATAATCTGGAGAATTATCTGGAATACCAGCGCGACGAGGGCGTCCAGCGGTTGGAAGTCGATCGTGCCGTGCTGGCGGAGCTGGCCAGGATTCCCGAGGCAGGGCCTCTCTCTGTTGCGGAAGTGCCCGCGTCGGCCCCGATCCCCGTGAATTTCCAGTCGATGGAAGAGATCGCGGCGCATGTCTCGACTTGCCGCAACTGTCCGCTTTTCGAGGGACGCACAAATACGGTACCGGGAGAGGGGCACGTAGATTCGCCGGATATCATGTTCATCGGCGAGGGGCCGGGGGCGGACGAGGATGCGCAGGGTCGTCCGTTCGTCGGCAAGGCCGGGCAG
>DAOUQA010000252.1 GCA_030625905.1 Kiritimatiellales bacterium
CTTTCCACATTGTTCGGTTTCGAAGACAGGGGCATTCACATTATCGGCGAGATAACCGGCGGCTTACCGCCTTTCGGTATTCCCGAAGGCCTGGGGCTAGACGAATTGATCGCCGTGGCTCCCGGCGCCATCGGCGTCGCCATGGTCGCCTTCGCCGAATCGGTGGCCATTGCCCGCTCCTTTGGCACCAAATACGGCTACGAGGTCGATGCCAACCAGGAGTTCATCGCCGTCGGCATGTCCAATCTTGGCTCCGGTTTCAGCGGCGGTTTTGTCGTCGATGGCAGCATGTCCCGCACCGCCGCGGCCGATGACGCCGGCGGCAAATCACAAATGGTCTCCCTGGTAGCGGCCGTGGCTATTCTGATTACCGCCGTATACCTGACCGGGCTCTTCTACAACCTGCCCGAAGCCACCCTGGGCGCCATCGTCATTCACGCCGTCTGGCACAACATCCGCTTCAGCAAGATCTCCCAATATCGTTCCATCACCAGGCTGGACTATGCCACCGCCATCGTGGCCATGATCGGTGTGCTCGCCCTTGGCCTACTAGCCGGGTTAATATTGGCCGCTTTGCTAGGCTTGATCGTGCTCCTGTTTGGCACCAAACACCGCAATACATCCGTATTGGGCAGAGTGCCCGATACCAATATTTTCCGGAGCGTTGACCATTACCCCGATGCTGAAACCTATCCGGGGCTACTCATCGTTCGTTTTGACGGCGCCCTCTTCTTCGCCAATGCACACGACTTTGTCACCGCCGTCCGCACCGCCATAGCCGCGGCCGATCCGCCGCCGCGCGTGGTAGTCATCGACGGCGAATCCATGAACGATATCGACGCCACAGCCATCATCACCATGAGAGAATTCCACACCCAACTTCGGCAAACCGGAATCCAACTTCGCTTCGCTCGTATCAAGAGCCAGATCATGGAAGTGATGGATCGTGGTGGGTTAGAAAAGACCGTTCCGGCCGAACACTTCTACCCCAGCATACAGGCGGCCGTCGATGCCTATCTCGCCGAGGAATAAAGAAGCCCCGTAGGGGCAAGACAACCGGGAATTCAACCCCCGGTCGCGAAAGGCCATCCCGCCCGGTTGTCTTGCCCTCTTTCCCATTCGCCGCGTCCCTCCCTCGCCGCTCCCTCTCCATGTCGCCAATCCCCCCATTCGCCGCGTCCCCACGTCCCCAATCAGCCCCCCGCAATCGCCCCAATCACCCGAAAAGGCTCCGATCCCGAAGCAACCGCCTCCGGTAAAAGAGCATCCGGCGATTCATGTGACAGATCCTCCTTCAGAGCAAAGAACCGAATAAACGGCCGCCGCTCCTTCGATACCTGGTCCCTTACCGTCCCCCGCAACACCGGGTACCGGCTCTCCAGCGTGTCCAGAACAGACCGCTGCGTAACCGGTCCGGCAACTTCCAACGTCACCTCCGGACCGGTACCGGATAGATTTCGTAAATGATAAGGCAATATCACCCGGATCATGGTAGCGTCTGAACCTCGACCGATAAAACCTTCGGCAGACCGCCGGCAATCGTTTGCCAGCTGTCCCCGGAATCGGCCGAACCATATACCTGCCCACCGGTCGTACCGAAATAGACACCGCATTCATCCAGCCTGTCAACCGCCATCGCATCGCGCAACACATTCACGTATGTATCTTTCTGCGGCAGCCCCTTCGTCAAGGCCTCCCACTCATTGCCGCCAGTGCGGCTGCGGTACACCCGCAGCTTTCCCTCCGGCGGATAATGCAATGAATCACTCTCGATAGGCACCACATAGAGAGTCTCTGGCTCATGCGCGTGCACATCAATCACAAAGCCAAAATCGCTGGGCAAATTTCCACTGACCTCATGCCAGCTATCCCCGGCATTATCGCTGCGCATCACATCCCAATGTTTCTGCATGAACAGCACTTCCGGCCGCGACGGGTGCATGGCGATATGGTGAACACAATGGCCGATCTCCGCTTCCGGGTCTGGGATATATTCCGACCGCAGTCCCTGGTTAATCGGCCGCCACGACTTACCCCCATCATCCGTCCTGAAAGCCCCAGCGGCCGAAATGGCGATGAAAATCCGCTCCGGATTCGTTGGATCCACAATAATCGTATGCAGGCACAAGCCGCCCGCTCCCGGTTGCCACAGCGGTCCTGTGCCGTGCCCGCGCAGCCCGGACAACTCTGACCACGTCCCCCCGCCATCGGCCGAGCGAAATAGCGCCGCATCTTCCACCCCCGCATAAACCGTATCCACATCAACCGGCGACGGTTCCAGATGCCAGACCCGGTTAAATTCCCACGGGTGTGCCGTGCCGTCGTACCATTGGTGCGTGCCCGGCACCCCGTCATACACAAACTCATTGCCCACCGTCTCCCAACTCTTTCCCCCATCATCAGAGCGATGGACCACCTGCCCGAACCAGCCGCTCGACTGCGAGGCATAAATCCGGTTCGGATCAATCGGAGAACCCTTCAAATGGTAAATCTCCCACCCCCCAAAAAAAGGCCCATCCACCTGCCAATCTTGTCGTTTACCGTCGGCCGTCAGAATAAACGCCCCCTTCTTAGTGCCGACCAGAACTCTAACTGTGCTCATCTTGTTGCTCCTTCCTGAGTTTTGCGAACTAGCTGCAACGAAAGTTGAATGAATGAACAAGGGATATCCTTCATTATAGAAAGCGGATGCTATATTGCCAAAAAAATTTCGAGATTGCCGAAGCTGAAGCGTTCACTCGTTCGCCAAATCAACCCAAAAAACCACCCGCCACCCGTAGGGGCAAGACAACCGGGAATTC
>DAOUQA010000095.1 GCA_030625905.1 Kiritimatiellales bacterium
GAATAGAGCGTGGCATAGTCAAGATCCGACATGGAATCGATATAATCACGGTTAATGACGGTTAAGTCTGGAAAAGTTGGCTCGGTGTTGCTGGTCGGGTTGACAAACACATCGATTCGGTCGTTCCCGGTCAGATTGGGCGTAATTTTCAAGACTACCATATAGGTTGTGTCCACTGCCGCATCCTGAATTTTATTGATCGTTCCAGCGCCCTTCAACGTTAAGCTTCCACTATCGCCATCTCCAGCGAAGCCGAACATAACGCCGTCAAAGGTGTTATCAAAAAAATGGGTTATATTATTATCTGTCAACCCCATCCAGAAACCCTCCCACGCCGAGTTTTCTTCAAGTGCATCCGTCCGGATGAGGCCGGTCAGATAGAGTACCTGCTCGGGCGCACTAGTGCTCATCTGCCGGACAGAGAACTGGTAGATAAAATTTGTGGATCCGGCATAGCCTATGGCACCCGTTGAGTTCGTACCTACCGCACCCGAGCTGAGCGATCCCTGAACCGGCACAAACCAGCATTGCGGAAAACTACCGGCCCATGCATATGCTCCAAACCCGACGATTGAACCGCCGGCAACCTCTTTGTTGAGGTCAAGCCTCAACGCCGTGTTGTCGTCATAGATTCCGTTCGCCGCATCCGCATATTGCGCCGCATCAAACGGGTCGTAGGCGAGCACGCTGCCCGTGGACACCGTTGCAGGCAACACGATTGCCGATATCAATACTATGGTTAACTTGCTCTTCATGGTTCTTTCTCCTTTTGTTTTCCCCTATCCGTCCCTTCCCCACGTGAACAACCCTATCGTCTCGGAGTACTATGAGCTAATCTGACTCCCATCCCGCCATCGGAACGCCTTCTTTTGCGTTGAACGTTCCTCCCCCGCCAAGCGAGGAGAAAGATAGGGCTCCGATGCGGGCGCCAAACGGACCACGCCCGCGGGCAGAGCCCTGATTGCTGTGCCTTTTTTATTCAAAATCATCATCGCCGATTCTCCCGTCGAGCACAATGTTGCGCGAGGAGGTTCCGAGCAGGATTTCAAAAACGCCCGGCTCCAAAACCCATCCATTTTTATCCGGGTTGTAGTAGGAAAACGCCGCCCGATCCAACTCGAACTCAATGCGCTTCGACTGGCCGGCCTGGAGTGCAATACTGGTAAAACCCTTCAGTTCCCGCAGCGGGCGCGGCAACGACGATTGCGGATCGCCAACATATAGTTGGGGCACCGCAATTCCGGCGCGTTTCCCGACATTCTTCACCGTCACCGAAACCTTCACCGGGAACGATTCTGCCGTTATTTTAAGGTTCGTGTATTCAAACGGCACATACGAGAGCCCGTGGCCAAAGGGGATCAGCGGGTCGATCTGCTGTGCATCGAACCAGCGGTAGCCGACGAAAATCCCTTCGTTGTGCAGGATGATCTCGTGCTTATCAACGCCCGCCTGCCGGGACGGATGCGCGGGTGAATCGGCATAGTCCTTCGGGAAGGTGATGGGCATGCGCCCTCCGAAATCTTCGTCGCCGGAGAGGAGGGCGGCCAACGCATTTCCGTTTTCAATCCCCGGGAACCAAGGCAGCACAATAGCCGGAACCTGCTCGAACCAGGGATCCATCGCAATCGGCGATGCGCAATAGGCCACCACCACGGTGCGCGGGTTGGCCGCCCGTACCGCAGAAACAAGCTGGTCGTGATATTCCGGCAAACGCATCGTCTGCCGATCCATTCCCTCTGACTCCGTATTATGATCCTGCCCAATGAAAACAAGCGCGACATCGGCTCTTTTGGCGGCGGCAACGGACTGCTGGATGATTTCCGCCACCCGGTTCGCTTGCTCGGGACGGATCCACAACAGCCGAATGGAGCTGTCGCCGCCGAACTTTTTGAAGCTCATGTTGAATTTGTATTCGCGACCCGCCTCCAGAGCCAGGGTGATTTCCCGATCACGCTGGATGAAGTGCTTATTTATAACCACTTCGTCATCCAACGATAAATAGACAATCTGCGACCCTGTTACGCGCAACGTATAGTTACCCGAAACGCTGGGGACTAGGATGCCCGTCCACTCCGCCTTGAAATCGTCTGGGCGTAGCACCTCGCGGTTGGGTGAAGCCATTTCCCAGTTGAACTCGATCTTGTCTACCACTTCACTGAAAGCTGCTGACTTCAACGAAACGGGATCTTTACCGGTGTAGCGTGCCGCAAATCCAGGCACCTTCTTTCCCGATGAATCGACATGATGCACCTGCGCAGCACTGACGGGTTCATAGACATCGTCCATTGAAAATGGAATATACTCTATGCGAGCGGCACCAAAACGCTTGCTCAGTCCATCGATAGCCGTGATGTAGTACGGAACACCCAGTACGCCCGAGCTTCCGGCCGACTGATCGGAAAAGCGTTTCCCTGCCAGTGGTCCGATGACGGCAATCGTTTTATCGCGGTCCGTAATCGGCAATGTTGCGTTGTCGTTCTTGACCAGCGTCATGCCGGCTAGAGCCGCTTCGTAAGCCAGCTTATGGTGCGCGGCATAGTCCACTTCAATCTTAGGCTTGGCGGCCGACCCTTCGAGCTTGCTGGCAAAATAGACCCCGCGCAGCAGGCGGCGCACTTTGTCGTTGAGCGCGTTTTCATCAATCCGTCCGGCAGCGAGTGCCTTCTTCAGCTTCGGCAGGCTGAACGGCCCGGACGAACTGCCCGGCATGGAAAGATCCAGTCCGGCGTTGAATGCTTCGACGGTGGTTTGCACGCCGTTCCAATCGGTATAAAGAAAGCCTGGCCACTCCCATTCCTTCTTCAGGATGGAAATGAGATCCGGATTGTCCGAGGAGTGGGGACCGTTAACGCGGTTGGCACCGGTCATCAGGCTCATCACCCCGGCGTCGCAGGCGGCCTTGAACCCCGGCAAATAGATTTCGCGCAGCGCCCGTTCGCCGACCATCGCATTCACCTCATTGCGGTTGGTCTCTTTGTTATTGGCAATAAAATGCTTGGCCGTCGTCACCGCACCGGCGCGTTGCCCGCCCACCACAAAGGCCGCGGTCATTTTTGCGTTCAAGTACGGATCTTCGGTGAAATATTCAAAGTTGCGGCCGTTGAGCGGGTCGCGGATAATGTTTATCGATGGGGCTTCCAATACTTGAATGCCAGCCGACAGCAGCTCGCGGGCAATCGCGCCGCTCATGGCCTCCACCAGTTCCGGCCGAAACGCCGCCGCCTGTCCGACTCCGGAAGGATACAGCGTGCTTTTTCTGCTCATTTGATAGCCGCGCGGGCCGTTGTAGAACACCATTGTTCCAATGCCCACCCGATCGACCGAAGCTGAACCCCGCTGCTTCGGGCCACGCCCTTCAATATCGCCGTTCAGCATCTTCAGCTTTTCATCGACCGTCATTTTCGCGAGCACCGCCTCCACCGCGGCCTCCATTTTTGGCGTAAAAAATTCGTCGTACCTCGGCGCGTGATTGAACACCGGGCCGACGGGGCCGTTGGCGAAGGACAGCCAGTAGCCTCCATCGATTTTCACGGATTCAACCGGCTGGCCCGCCCCGCAAACCACTACCGCATACATGGCGTTTGCACCCTCGGCCTTATTGCCATTGAGCTCCACCGTTTGCGCCTTAAACTTTTTTTCAAACAGCTTGAATCGTGCGCCTTCTGAAGTCAGGGTTTCTCCGGTTTCCCGCCAATCGGTCAGCCAATTGGGCGGTTGCAGACTGCGCGCATCGAAACCGACCAACACGGTGGCTTCCTGCGCCAGCGTCAACTTCAGCAGCACCTTTTTCGAATCCGACATTTTGTCGTCCATCCGCGTTATCACATAAGTACTGCCCGCCAGCCGCTCCGGCACACTCGTAAAAACAAAGTCGCGGTCGCTATTAGAAACCGCGCCCACCGTCAGCCCGTTCGGCACCACCCGATAGCGCTCGCTTTCCCGCCAACACGCTCTTTTAAATTCCGTTGCGACAGAGGCTCCCGCGCACCCGAATGCCGCAAGTACTACAAACCATACTCCTTTTTTCATTTCACTATCTCCATTTTAATTTGGGTCGTATGATCAACGCTATTCGTAGGCGTATTCCACATACCCTTTTCGAGTATTGAAAAAGGTATCACGCTCTACAAAACCCCGCAATACACGAATGGGTCTACTTGATCCCTCGTCGGCTTGCAGCGAGGTAGTTCATTGGGGGGGTTGCACGGAATATTTAAGCCCTTGAACTTCACTGAATCCTTTTCCGTCCCATTCGAGGGGCAGGAAGGAGAACGTCCACCAGGCATGTTCGTCGGTGGATTTGAAGAGGATCTTGTTCCATCCTTTTTTGACGGCAATCTTCAGGGGTTTGCGATAGATGTAGGACTCTTCGGTGATGGGCGCGGTGTAGTGCCCCGGTTTTTCCCACCGGGGCGGCGAAACAATTTTTCCGTTGATCCAAAGGCGTCCGCCTTTTTCGGGCCAGTCGCCTTGCTCTGGATTTTTGCTATTTCCCCCGCTCAGCGTTGTGCGGCTAAAGTTGACCCAGGCGAGAACGGTTTGGTTGCGGTCGCTTTGGACATAGGTAAGGGCATAGGCGGTGTGGGAGGTCTTCTTTGTTTTTGGTCTTGGGATAGAATAAATGTCGCTGAGGCTAACCGTGCCGCCCCAGCAGGTTTCCCATTCGTAGGTTTTTCCGTCAACGGTGTAGCTTTTTTTGATCTCTTTTTCCGGACCGAATGCAGTATCGATATCCCCGTCGTTCGGGAAGGGTCCGATCACGTTCCAGACGATATCGGCATTCTTTACGAAGGGGAAGTGTTCGGGGCGGAAGGCAAAAAACTTTTCGCGATGGTGGGCCAAGCGGTTTTCGAATTCGGCATAGGCGCGATGCGCCCCGCTTCCGACGGGAGGTGCACCGTGGAAACTGGGGGAGCCAGCGGTTTGATTCCATGCGTTAGGATTGCCCTGCCAAATGCGTTCGGCAAAAGCGGCGATGGAGGGGTAGATGGCGCCGATCCGCATCTCGACATCTTCGTTGGCGACGGGTTGATCGGGCCAATAGCAGAGGATTCCGCCGAGGTTGTTTTCATCGCCTTTTTCCACGTAGCAGTACTGGCGCAGGAAATAGTTCCTGGGCGACAAGATGGGGTCGTCGTTGTTGATGTAGCCCTTGGAGTCGATCATCGTGTTGGGGGGGCGGCCCGCATTCCAAGCTTGTTGAATGGTTTCTCCATCAAGGGGTTTCGCTCCGTGATACCAAACGATAACGGTTTTTCCTTTGGAGCGGATGTATCGGGTCATCTCCTCCACAAAGTTTTTTTTCCTTAGTTTCACTTCGTCCATGCCGAGGTGGAACCAGGGGCCATCAAAGATTTCGACCCACTCGTCAATGAGGTCTTTTAGAACCTCCACACCTTCGTCTGTTTGCATGTCGAAGCCCATGGTCTCGTTGAAATAGATGGAATGCCCCGGCATGTCCAGTTCGGGAAGAATAGTGATGTGGCGTTCCTTGCAGAAGGCGACGAGATCCTTCATTTCTTCGGTGGTGTAGAACTTGCCTTCCCATCGCCTCATGTTTTTAGCTTCATTGAGCTGGGGATATTTTTTGCTTTCCGCGCGGAAGGCGGGCTTATCCGTCAGGTGGAAATGGAAAATGTTTATCTTGTATAGCGCCATGATCTCCAACTGTTCTTTCAGGGCGTTCACGGAGATAAAGTTGCGCCCGACATCATGCATGAATCCACGTATTTCAAAGGCGGGCCTATCGGTGATTTGGCAGTAGGGAATGTGCAGGGCTCCGTTCTTGGAAGAGCTCAGTTGGCGCAGGGTCTGGACTCCGTAGAAGAAGCCGGCGGGATCCGAGGCGGTAATTGCGACACCGGTTTTCGAAACCGACAGCCTGTATGCTTCTTTAGAGCTCCCGTTCTTAGCGCTCCCTAGGCTCAACGTTACATTGCCCTTTTTTGATGTGACCGAATACGGCACCTGTTCGCTCTTGGCCAACCGCTCCAACGCGGCGAGGGCGGTTTGGGTTTTTTCTTTATCTGCTACGGAGACCGCCAGTTTATCCAGGGTTAGCGCTCCTTCCTCCCAGATTACTTTGCTGGGAAAGGGAATCAACGCCGCCTTTGCGTTCTTAAGTTCGGCTTCGGGTGTGATCCATTTCCAGTCGGCCTCAGAGGCTTGGAAAGGCGTTTTTTCTACCGAAAAGGCGGGCGTGTGCATGAGTAGAGATAGCATCAATGCGATGCCTGCTTTGCGATAGAACATTATGTCTCCTCTGTTTTATGACAAGGTGGCGCGACTGCGCACCCCTATTTGTGTGGATGGATTGCACACTACCCCCGGCTTCGCCGCTAACGGATGCTGCAACCCGGTTAGTTTCTTTCGCCGGTAACCCGGTAGAAGGCTTTAGATTCACTCGCGTCTATCGTGATGGTGATGGTGCCGGTTCCGGTCATGGTGTCGTCAATGACCGTCCAGGTTGGTTCTGTCAGTTCGCTCTTGTACTCCAGCGTGTAGGTATGCCCCGCGACACCGTTCCATGAGATTTCCAGATCACTGCCCGAGAGCGTGCTGATTGAAATATCGCCCACCTCCTCCGGAGGCAGCACCGCGATGGTCAAGGTGGTTCCATCACCGGAAACTTCAAAATTGCTGGCAAAGCTTGCCGCGTTAATCACGGCACCGTCCAGTCTGAAGCCGTGGCCGCCGGTCAATGCGGCTTCCCAGGCGCCCGCACCAAAAGAACCCACTTCCCACGAACCGGTCCAGTCCGATGCAATGTTCATCAATCCAGCCATATCGCTGAATGTGGTTCCAGGCCCTGCACTCGCAAGTACCGCGCTGCCCCCGACACTGCTGGTCGAACCGGCTTGGAATCTAAAGTTTCCAGCGGTAACGGTACCGCCTAGGAAATCGATCCCGGTGCCGGTTCTTTGGGCACCCACACAGTGGTCGGTGTTGGGGCCCGAGGAATGCGTGCCGCCATTGACCGTAATCCATCCATTATGATCATTGGCTTCCCAATCATCGGCACAGGTGGTTACCGAACCCGCATTGAGAATTAGATGGCCATTATCAGCAAAGACGTCATCCTGGCAGTTGAGGGTCGCATCGTTAACGATCATCGTTCCACCATAGACTGAGAGGTCAGCAGCCAGAAGACCCAATACTGCGCCGCCCCCGACAGTCGCCGTCGAACCGCTAAGCCATGGCGTGTTTTGGGCGATGCCGCTGTAGTAACCATCGAAATTAATGGTGGCAACCTGACCGGCCGGAAGTCCGTTGCTCCAGTTGGCGGCATCACGCAGGTCGCCTCCACTGAACACGGTGTCCGCACTTGCCACACCTGCAACGCACAGGCTCAAGGCACATAATACTAGTTTATTCCTTTTCATTTCTATATCCTATTTTGGGTTATTTATCTACCTACTCTACTCTCTCTTCCTACTCTCTCTTCCTACTCTCTCTAGCTTACTTACACTTCCTTAAAAGTACAACCTATGGGTTGCTAATTGCTAATGCGGTAGAAGTTTGCCGGCGAAGTGGACGGAACCACCACGTTGGTCTCCGTTATACCGCTGAACGTTTCCACCATGCTCCACGTTCCATACACAAGGTCGCTTTTTACTTGCAGCTCACTGATGACCCACGGTGCCAGGTTGCTCACGCCAACCACGACGTCTCCTGAATCCCATGCAATGGAAAGTACAGCAGGTTCGGCCGAAGCCACGGGCGTCACAGCTGCATAGGAGTCGCCGATGCGGATCTCGTCGAGTATTATGTGCATCCCGCTGGTGGTGCGGTAGCAGAAGCTGTCGCCGTCGACGTCAAAGTCGCCGGTTTGCGTGAGGGTTGCAGCACCGGGATCGGGATTGATAAGCTCCGGATCCAGCCAAACCTTGAACACGTCGGCTCCGGCCGTATCCGAGAAAGAAACGCTGCACACTATAAGATGGTTTTCGTACTGGGTCAGCCCGCCGGCCCACACGCTGCCACCCCCCATATCGGTGATCGCAAAACTACCATCGTTATAAAGGAGGAGCATCGAAGCGGTGGTCGGCTCCAGACCCGTCGGGCCGAGGGTGCCGACAAAGGGGGCGATGCGGGCCTCGTCCGCATCTCCCAAACCAGCAGGAGGGGGACTATCTAGGTCTACGCCCACCC
>DAOUQA010000200.1 GCA_030625905.1 Kiritimatiellales bacterium
AAACAGCGCACTTGCTGATGCTCTGAGTACCGCTGGAATGATGTTGCTGCTGGAAGATCCCGAACCGACGGGCAAAACAATCCAATGGGGAAATTGGCCGCAGGAATAAACTGCCGACTATTTTTTCCGGAAGACGGCGAGTGCTCTTTTCAGCTTCATAAGGTCTCCTGAATTGGTTGAATCCCGCCTCTGGTTCCATTCCCCTCCTTAAGACAATGGCTGTTCCAGATAGGCGTTTCAGCGCATCCTTGCGGAGTCGGGCAGAACTTGGTAGCTTCAATGTTCTTTTGAAATGGAACCTGAACGTAAAATCTATTCAGTAGCTGAAGTCAACCGCAAGGCGCGGATGGTGCTGGAGAGCGCCATGGGGGAACTCTGGGTGGAGGGTGAACTTTCGCGTGTTACGCTCCATTCGAGCGGCCATTGGTACTTCACGTTAAAGGATGAAAGCGCCGCCGTTTCGTGCGCGATGTTCCGTAACGACAATGCCCATGTGATGTTCAAGCCGAAGGACGGCCTGAAGGTGCAGATGCTGTCGCGACCCAGCTTGTACGAGGCCAACGGGCGCTACCAGTTGATTGCCTCTGAAATGGAGGAGGCGGGCAAGGGCAACCTGCAGGAGCAGTTCGAGAAGCTGAAGGCCAAGCTGGCGGCGGAGGGGTTGTTCGATGACTCGCGCAAGAAACCACTTCCCGTTCTTCCGCGCAAGATCGGCGTGGTGACTTCCCCGACGGGTGCGGCGATCCGCGATATCATCAACGTGCTGACACGCCGGTTTCCAAATCTTGGGATCCTGCTTGCCCCGGTCGTTGTGCAGGGGCCGACCGCCGCAAACAGCATTGCCTCCGCGATTCGGTATTTGAATAAAGTAGGGCAAGCGTCTCGCTTGCCGGAAAACGAGCGGGACGCTCATTCTACTTTTTTCAACCCCCATCTCCCTTTGGATATCCATGAGCGCAACCTTCCGCATTGGACGCAGGAGGGGGTGACCTATTTTGTCACCTTCCGGTTGGCGGATTCCATCCCGCAATCCAAGCTGGAACAGTGGAAGAGTGATCGGGAGCTATGGTTGAAAACGCATGAGGAGCCGTATGGCGATGAAGAGAAGAACGAGTATCACAGGCTCTTCTCGGAAAAGATCATGGATTGGCTCGATGCGGGAATGGGGTCATGTGTTCTGGAACAACCGAAGGTTTCCGCGCTGGTGGCGGACGCTTTCCGAAAATTCGACGGTGAGCGATACGATCTGGGTGAATGGGTGGTCATGCCCAACCATGTGCATGTTTTGCTTACTCCAAAAAATGGGCACGAACTGAAGGATATCCTGCATTCGTGGAAATCATTCGTGGCGCATGAAATCTGCAAGGCGGAGGGGACGGACGGGCAGGTTTGGCAACACGAGTCGTATGACCACATTGTTCGAAGCCCGGAGCAGCTTCTGCATTTTGAACGTTATATTCATGAAAACCCTGCCAAGGCGGGAATCAAAGTAGCGCAAGCGTCTGAACGTAGCGCAAGCGTCCCGCTTGCTTCCGAAAAGAAAGAAAACAAGCGGGACGCTTGTTCTACTTTGCCGATTGACATCATGATTGTCGGGCGCGGTGGCGGCAGTATCGAAGACCTGTGGGCATTCAACGAGGAGGTCGTTGCTCGTGCGATTGCCGAATCTGAAATTCCGGTGATTTCGGCGGTAGGACACGAGATTGATTTTACAATTGCTGATTTTGTGGCGGATGTGCGTGCGCCGACGCCGTCGGCCGCGGCCGAATTGGCAGTGCGCGAGAAGGCGACGTTCGAGGATGAACTTGCGCTGTATGAACGGCGGTTGCGGCAGAGCCTCAAGACGCTGCTTCAGGATTTTCGCCTGCGGTTCAACCGCGTGGCACACAGCTATGTGTTCCGTGAGCCGGAAAACCTGTTGTTGTGGCATCGGCGACAAATCCAGAGCTTGGAGGCGCAGATGGGCAGCCAGCTTCGCTTTGGGATCCGGCAGGCACAGCAGTGTATCGATGAACTGGGTATGGTGATGCACCATCAGATGGAGCGGAAGATCGGGATTGACCGGCAATCACTTGTCCGTTTGCAGTCGCAGTTGCGAATGCTCAACCCGCTGGCGGTGCTTGGCCGCGGATACAGCCTAACGCGGAAACCGGATGGAACACTGGTTCGATCTTCGGTGGATGTGGATGTGGGAGAAAAAATCACAACCCAGCTTGCGGACGGGAAAGTGGTTTCAAATGTTTTGGAAAAAGAGTAGGGAAGTTCCTGTTGGAGATTGATTATGGCTGAAAAGAAAAGCATGGATTTTGAAAAATCGCTCGGGCGGCTCGAAGAGTTGGTCAGGGAGATGGAGGGCGGAGAGCTAAGTCTCGAGGAGATGATCAAGCATTTCGAGGAGGGGGCGAAGCTGGTCGATCTTTGCACAAAGAAGCTCAACGAAGTGGAGCAGAAGATTGAAAAGCTGGTGAAGAAGAATGGCGAACTGAAGGAAGTGCCGTTCGAAACGGAAGAAGCGGAGTAGGGCAATGAAACGGAAGTGGGTCTTGATTTTCTTTTGCGGGTTGATGGTGCTGAGCGCAATCCTTTCGGCGCTTCTCCGCCGGGAGACGGGGGATGCGCCTTGGAGCCGCGTCAATATTTCCGAACGGGGGTTTTCGCCGCGCCAGCTTCCAACCACGGGAAGCAATCCCGCCCGGCAGTTCAGCGATGCGATCGCGGATGCGGTGGAGAAGGTGATGCCCTCGGTGGTGGTGATCCATACCGAGACAGTTCAATACAAGATCCAGCCGGACTTGTTTGGATTTCCCATGTTTAGGGTTCGGCAGAAACTGGCCGGCGAAGGATCGGGCGTGATTATCGACGAGCGCGGATATATACTGACCAGCCAACATGTGCTGGAGGGTGCGCGCCAGATCGAGGTCGTGCTAAACACCGGAAAAAAAATACCCGCCAAAGTGGTTGGTCGCGACCGGGCCACGGATTTGGCCGTGCTGAAAATCAAGGCCGAAGGCGAGGCTTTTCCCGCCGTGGAATTTGGCGATTCGGATGCGGTGCGCGTCGGGGAAGTGGCGATTGCCATTGGTTCGCCCTTCAGTTTGCAAAGCTCGGTGACGGTCGGGCATGTCAGCCAAAAGGGGCGGCGGGTCGAGATTCTGCCATACGAGGATTTTATCCAGACCGACGCGGCGATCAACGAAGGCAATAGCGGTGGCCCGCTGATTGATGCCGATGGCCGGTTGATCGGCATCAATGCGGTGATCCAGACGGATGCCGTGGAGCGGGGGGTCGGCATCGCCTTTTCCGTTCCATCCAATCTTGCGATGGTCATTGCGAAGTCATTGATTGAAAAGGGCGTGCACGAGTGGCCGTGGGTTGGCGCTTTCTTTGGCGAAACCACCGGGCAGTTTGATGGCGACGGTGTTCCGGTCGAGCAGGTTTGGCGCGATACATCAGCCGCCGAGGCGGGGATGAAACCCGGCGACATGATTCTCGAAGTCGATGGGATACGGGTCAAGAATGAGCATGATGTCTACCGGATTATCTTCAACCATTCGGTGGGGGAGACGCTGCGCTTTACCGTGCTGCATGACAAAACAAAACAGCTCGAATTCGAGCTTCTTCTTCAGGAATTTCCCCGGCAACCTTAGAGCATTTCATGATTAACTTGCCGCATTGTTGCCACCTTCGAATTTCAGGGTCGAGCTTCTGCTTTTCAAACATGGGGAAAACGGTAGAGTGCGTCCCCTTTAAGAAAAGAATGTGGGTTAGGGATTGATGAAAAAGAAAAACAGTCGGCTTGTAGCTGCGGAAATTATTAGTCAATGGCTGGTCGATCGCCGCTTTCCAGACCGTCAACTGGCGAAGATTGAGCACGACAACGCCTTCATTATGGAGGTCG
>DAOUQA010000133.1 GCA_030625905.1 Kiritimatiellales bacterium
CGGAACAAAGTCGGCCAGTTCGTCGCGTTCCAATAGCTGAAATTCCGTTTCGAGCTCGCTGCCGGAAAACACGCCGGCCCAAACCTTGTTGCGGCGGGCATCGCCCACCACGGCGGTGTGCTCCGCACCGCATTGCGCCGCCAAGGCCGCGCCGCTGTTGAGCGCATAGACGGGCTTGCCGCCCGGTGCAGCCAGCGAATTAATGACAGAGAAGCCGATGCGCAGGCCGGAAAACGCACCGGGACCGCGCCCGGCGGCAAAACAATCGATGCTGTTCCAATCGGTTTCCATTGCAACCATGGCGTCGAACAACTGCTGGCGGTTCTTGAAGTTTTCTTCCCAGCTCTTCTCAACAACAACCGTTCCGTCCTCGACGAGGGCGAGGCTCCCGAAACGGGAACTCAGTTCGATGGAAAAAATTCTCACGCCTCACCCTCCCGGAATATGCGGAACGTACGCGTTCCGGTATGCTCGTCGGCCTTGATTCGGATATGCAGGAGATCCGGCGGCAGCAGGCCTTCGGCGCGCTCGGCCCATTCGATGGCAGTAATACCGTTGGCGTCGAAATATTCCTCCAGCCCGAGCCCAAGTGCCTCTGTAGGGCCGGAGAGGCGGTAGAGATCGATGTGGTGCAGCGGCAGGCGGCCTTCGTATTCGCCGATGAGCGTGTAGGTCGGGCTGGTGATCGGCTCATCGATGCCCAGTGCGGCGGCATAGCCCTGGATGAAGCAGGTCTTGCCCGCACCGAGGTCGCCATGCAGGGCAATGACCGTTCCGGGACCGAGCTCGCCCGCCAGTTCGGCGGCAAGCTCCCAGGTCTCTTCGGGGCTATGGGTTTCCACTATTCGCATGAGTTCCCCGATGGCTTAGGAGTCGGCGCTAAACTTGATTTCGAAATCGATGGGTGCGCTGGAGACCTCCATCCCATCGGCATAGACAGCGATGGCGCGGATGCGGTTCGGTCCCTCGCCGATCAAGAGTTCGTTGAGCACCAACTCGGCATCGGGAGCATATGCTTTCTCGTCGAGCATCTGCTCGCCGCTGACAAGCCTTAGCTTTTCGGGCAGTTCCGCACCATCGACCTGCACCTTGATTCCATGCTCGCACTTCCCGGCTTTCCGAACGTTTGGGAGAATGGAAACGGAGCGGCCCATGCAATCCACCGTGAACGGCTTGTCGACCGACGCACTGAACTGGCTCAAATGATTGAGGCGTGCCACGGCGCGCAGCTCGTGGTAGCCATCCGCCATCTTTCTCGCGCGGACATATACGGAGGGATCGTCCGACACCCCGCGGATCTCTTTTCCGTCGAGCAGGAATGAATAGAGGATTTCGACCTTCTGCAAGCGGGATTTCGCCTGCGCGATATAGGTAAAATCCCCGTCGATGCGGTTAGCGCCAAGCACCTTGACCGCCAGCGGAACGGCGTAGGGCTTCGCCAGCGGATCGCCCAGTAGCAGGCTTTGTAGCGGGCAGGCGATAGATTGGTAGAAGCTTTCGAGCATCGTGCAACCGGAAGCATATTGGACGAAGAAGCGCGCGGAAGGAAACTTGTCGGGATTGGAATAGGGTTCCACCACGGCACCGGCAGAGGCGGTTGCCCCGGCCTCGATCCACGCGGTCATTTTGGTTTGCGGCTTCTGGAACTCCGCGCTCCAACTCGTCAGGTGCTCGGCCATTGCCCCCGGCGCAAACGATTTGATGGTGGAAGGATCAACCGTTTCGGCACCCATCAGCAAGCCCATCACATTTTCCGCACCCGCCGGAAAGTTGGTCACCACACTAGCCGCGACACCGCGCTGCTTCAGTTCGTTGACGGCGGGATAGAACTGCCACTCGCGACAGGTCGAACGCACATCGTCGCTCACCACGAAATAAATCCCTCCTCGCATTCCGCGAAAGTCCGAGGCCTTTCCGCGCCCAATGGTTTGCAGGACTGTATCGATGGAGGTTCCCTTTTCCCCGATGTAGCCGAGCATCATGCTTGGCAACGGCATGCGCTCACCGAGGCCCCCTTGCAGATAGGCCGCCTCCGGCGGAACCTGTGCATCCATGCCAAGCCCGTTCTTGTACACACCGAGCGACAATGCACTAAGACTGAACTTTACCCGTCCATTGGGCCCGGAAAAAAGCTTCGAGAGATATTTCCCCTCTTCGACCAGACTCAGCCCCGGCATCTTGTTGCGCATGAACGTCAGCCCGCCGACCGACATCTGCTTGCGGTCGTTCGAATCGGTCTTTACGCGAATCGGGAAGTCGACGGAGTAGACCCACGCCAGAATTTGGCCATCAATCCCCCGCCCCTTCGCCACCGCATTGGCTGGCTCCCAGATCAGCTTCGTGAATTCCTCCGGCGTCACCGTGGCCGCGCCGCCATAGGCGCTTGCTGGAACATCGAGATAGACAACGTTCATCTTCGGGATCTGCCGCACCACCGCGAACACATTCGCGGCCAGCAACGAGGGTTGCGAGTTCTTGTTCACCAGTAGCAGCACCTCGTGCGCCATCTGCGCCTGAGCCGCCCCGGCCACAAACACACAAACCAAACATTTAAGAATCCTAGACATGGTTCCTCCGCTCAATCGTTCATGATTACACATCGGTGGGGACTATAGCCTTATGAAGCAGGGGTTCGCAATCGGATTCCCAACCCTTGAAAACTTTCCGTTGCGCTTCCATGGAGTGGAACCTAGTATTTCCGCATGACCGAACATATCCTAGCCCGAATCCTGCTGTACGGCGGCGGCACCTATCTCTTGCTGAACCTCTTTGCCCTGCTGTTTTCGGAAAAACTGATCTTTGCGCCACAGGAGTCAAGCTACGAACACCTGCCCAATGAGTTGAAGATCATTTCCGGAAACGGCGAAAAAATCAACGGCGTATTCCTGGAAAACCCAGATGCGGAATACACGATCCTGTTCAGCCACGGCAACGCGGAGGATCTCGGCAACGTACTCCCTTTCATGCGGCAGTTCCACGAACTCGGCTATTCAGTGCTGATGTACGACTACCGCGGCTACGGCACCAGCGAGGGTTCGCCGTCCGTGCGCAAGGCCTACCAGGATATCGAAGCGGCCTACCGCTGGCTGGTCGAGGAGAAGGGAATCAACCCGCAAACCATTATCAGCCAGGGGCGCTCCGTCGGCGGCGGCCCCGCCGCTTGGCTGGCCGCGCACCGCGAGGTCGGTGGGCTGGTGCTGGAAAGCACGTTTGTCTCCGCCTTCCGCGTCAAGACCCTTGTTCCGATAACACCGTGGGACAAGTTCAACAACCTGCGGCACATCAAGCAAACCACCTGCCCCGTGCTCATCATGCACGGACGGGAAGACCAGGTTCTTCCCTTCTGGCACGGCAAGAAACTCTACGAAGCCGCGCCGGGGAAAAAGACGCACCTCTGGATCGATGATGCCCAGCACAACGACTATGCCTACGTCGCCGGCTCAGCCTATTTCGACTCGTTCGAACAATTCATGCTGATGGTTCGGGAGTGATGACTGGCTCCGATCCGAAGAGTCGGGATCACCCGCGATGAATTCGGGGCGAAGTCTCGGGGCGCCTTCGGCACAGGTGGCGAGTGGCAGGTGGCGATCCGCCACCCTGAAAGCGAAGCGATAAATAATTTGCGAAGCAAATAGTGACCAACGGGAGCGATTCAATTGCTCAAACTCCTTTAAATCCGCATATTTCATATCCATCCAGCCTCAATACTATATTATAGGAGCATCCTATATCATCCCAATAAGGAGCTTTTCGGATATCGGACCGGCACACGCAACACACCTCCGCCTTCCGTTCTTTCTAGTATAGATATTTTATAGCATCAATTTTAAGTCATTGTTATTTCGCCATTGGCTTGCCTAAACCCTGTCTAGCATTTGGTGAAATTACGTATTTGAAAGCTTAAACAAAATTGAGTATAGGTATATCTGGATTTGATCATCCTCGTTCGACCTCGCCCGGCCGAATGCGGTCGCCTGCCTGCAAACCGACCCGCCGGCAGTCAACATATTGGAATCCAGAGGAAAAAAGAGGGTCGTATATTAAACGTTGGCAGGAGAAAATATGAAATTACTACAAACGATTTCCACAACCATAGCCTTACTAGCTTGCACACTCTCATCACATGCTACTGATCAATTAAACCTAACCGGAACATGGGAGGGAAATCAAAAAGGCGGCATCATCACACTAGTATTTGCGGAAAATACAGCAACCATGTATCTAGGATCCATGACGCAGCCAATGGCTTCTGGGACATATCTAATGGATACATCGATAAGCCCAACCCCCCTCGATATCAAGTGGGCCAAACTGCAACCTTTTCAGACCATCATAAAATTTAAGTCGAAGGATGAAATGTTAATGGCAGATGGCGGTCCGGGCGACCCTCGTCCACAAGCGTTCGATGAGAAAGCAATTGTATTCAAAAGGGTAGAAGATCGAAAACATCCTCAGCCTGCAGTGAAATATTCAGGCAATGTTCGAACAGTTGGAGAGAGTTCAAAAATTTCTCTAACCCACACTGCAACTGTCACCTTGGATCCCGTGAAAAGTTATCGGGTTTATGAGAAATTCAGCATTACCAATGATGTAGTGGACGTTGATTTTAAAATATATGCCCGCACCAATAAAGTGTGGCATTTCCCAGCTCTTTCACCGCATCCGACCATAAGAAACAAGTCCAAAGACAACATCACGGTATCAGTCAATTTCGCATGTCTCTCCGAGACCGATGACGTTATCTGCACCATGTATCAAGGCACCGAAGTGCTGCAAGCAGGAAAGCACACGCAACTGGCCTCCTGCATGTCAATGCTGCCGGCAGAAGCTATCGCCGAAATCAGACAATATAAAATCACGGTATATACCGCACCGACAGAGGCAACCTCAGCTATAGCTAAACTGGGAATCCATTACCATGCACATGGAGGAACACTCGATGAGGTAAAAGAACTGCTGAAAACGGATCCCTCACTTCTCGATTCAAAAACCGAGTACGGGAAAACTCCATTGTTGTGGGCCACCACCTCAGGACAGGAAAAAGTCATCGACTATCTCATCGATCAAGGAGCAAGCATCAATGCAACAAACAAATTTGGGAATAGCGCCCTTCATTTGGCTGCAGAACATGATCGTCCCAAACTTGTAATTAAGTTTGCCAATCTCGGATTAGACATAACTCTTGGGAATAAATATGGGGAGACTCCTCTGCACGAAGCAGCAAGATGCGGAAGCGTAAAAGCCATCAAGGCGCTACTTGAAGCTGGAGCCGAAGTGAACCAGGAAAACAACTTTGGTCACACTGCAATGGACAAGGCCTATCTATCTCGAGGATTATTTAAAAAGCATGTCAGCGCGACCTCAGAGAAAAAAGTAAGCCAGCTTGATGAGGTGATTTCCCTGTTGGAAAGTGCCGGGGGGATTACGAAAAGGAAGTCTAAATGAACGTACTATTATCGACGCTGAATCGTTGGTCACCGTCGCATTAGCAGGAATGAAATATTAAAAAAGAAAGATAAATTTGCCAACCAGCGCACCCACTCTATCACCGGCTCCGCCGGTTCAGAGTGATGCTGGTCGTTAGATGAAGAAAAAATGAAACTAAGCCTACATGTAAAACTAGAACGTGATCGCCTGAATAAGCGACTCAAGAAACTTGGTGAGTTTCATGACATCTCCTGCATGGATTATAAAGAGGAAAAAGGGGTCACCCATTAGAGGTTCCGGTCAAACACAAAATACCCTTCCATGGCCGTTTCTCAACGGCCTGTCCATTTTACCTTTTCGTTGATCGGTTCCACGTCATTTTCCATCGCTGAACGTTCGCTGCCTTCCGGGTC
>DAOUQA010000243.1 GCA_030625905.1 Kiritimatiellales bacterium
CGCTACCAACTTCAGCCGATTACCGAAAGGTAGTCGGCTTTTTTTATAAAAAGGGCTTGGAGTTGAACCTTGGTTCTCTGGAGTGAGCCTGCGAACGGAAGCAAATTTTGCAAAGCAAAAGACCCGCAGGGTGGCCGCAGGCCATGCAATCCAAGCCCCGCTACCAATTTTAGAGGCCAGAACTTCGGTTCTGGCCTTTATTTTTAGGGGTTTGGTGAAATCACAGTTTTCAAAAGAAATAAATGCGACAGGTTGAAAAACCCTGAAAAACTACCACCAAAAACCAACCAATCCACCAACCTGTCAGCGGTCACTTAAAGTGTACCACCCCTGGTCGATTCAAAGTGTACCACCTTGAGGCGTAAATCTGCTTCTATTTTCCGCTTTCTAAAACCGAAAGCATAAAGGCGGAAAATATGAGCAATACCCTGAAGGACAGCATGATTGAAACGATAAAGGAATTAGGCAAGCGCGGCTGGAGCCATCGACAGATTGCCAAGGAGCTTAATGTGCATCGCAACACGGTGCGCAAACATCTCAATGGCGATTCAACGTGTACCATTTCGACCGCCGGGTCTGATGGCTCCCCAGATTCAAAGTGTACCATTCCGACCACCGGGCGGCAGAGCAAGTGCGTTGCATATGACGAGTACATTCGGGAGCGGCTGAAGCTTGGCCTGAGCGCCCAGCGGATCTTCCAGGATCTACAGATGGAGAAGGGCTTCGAGGGAAGCTACGAATCCGTGAAGCGCTACGTCCGGAAGCTCGAAGAGTGCGACGAGGTTCCGTTCCGCCGCATGGAGGTATTGCCGGGGACGGAGTGCCAGGTCGACTACGGAACGGGGGCATGGATCGTTGGTGCGGACTCGAAACGCCGTAAGACCCACCTCTTCCGGGTGGTGCTCAGCTGCAGTCGGAAGGCGTATTCCGAGGTCTCCTTCACGCAGGAGACCGAATGCTTTTTGCGGGCGCTTGAGAATGCGTTCCGCCACTTTGGCGGGGTGCCGGAGGCGGTGGTGATCGACAACCTCAAGGCCGGGGTGATCAAGCCCTGCGTGTACGACCCCGATCTCAACCCCAAGCTGCGCGACTTCGCTGCGCACTACTCCACCTGCATCCTGCCGTCGCGGGTGCGCACGCCCCGGCACAAGGGCAAGGTCGAGCGGCAGGTCGGCTATGCGCAGGACAACGCGCTCAAGGGGCGCAGCTTCAAATCGCTCGCCGAGCAGAACGCCCACCTGCGCGACTGGGAAATCCATGTGGCGGACAAACGCATTCATGGCACCATGCGCCGCCAGGTGCAGCGGATGTTCGAGGAGGAAAAGCCGCATCTATCCGCCCTACCGCCGGATCTCTTTCCCGCCTTTCAGGAGGGGCGGAGAAAGGTGCACCGCGACGGGCATGTCGAGATCGCCAAGGCCTACTACTCCGTTCCACCCGAATACACGCGGCGCGAAGTATGGGTGCGCCACGACGGGCGACTGGTTGAAATCTTCAACGACGCCATGGACCGCCTCTGCGTCCATGCGCAGAAAGAGCCTGGCCAGCGCAGTACGCGCCGCGAACACATCCCGCCCGAAAAGATCGCCAACCCCGAGCTCGGCAACGAATGGATGCTCCGGAAGGCCTGGGTGATCGGCGACGAGGCCGCCGCCTGGGCCAAGGCCATGCTCGCCGAGCGCGGCATCCCCGGAACCCGCGTGCTCAACGGCCTACTGTCACTTCGCAAGAAACACTCGAAAGAGGCCATCAACGCCGGATGTACCAAAGCCCTCGAAGCCCAGGAGTTCAGCCTCAAAGGGCTTCGTAGGCACATCGAAAACAGCGCCGAAACACAGCAGAGCTTCCCCTTCATCAAAGAGCATTCGCTCATCCGCGAAATCAAGGAATACGAACAAATCACCAACAGCAAAGGAGCATTCCAATGAACACACACCTCGAAACCAACCTCAAGCAACTCCGCCTCCCCGGCATGCGCGAGAACCTATCCATCCGGCTGCTCGAAGCCCAGGCCGCCCAGCTCGGCCACGAACAGTTCCTCGAACTGCTCGTGCAGGACGAACTCGCCCTGCGCACCGACCGCAAAACCGCCCGCGCCCTCAAGGCCGCGCGGTTCGTAAACATGAAACCGCTCGACCGCTTCGACTGGCAGTTCAACCCCAACCTCGACCGCCGCCGCATCCTCGAACTCGCCACCTGCGCCTTCATCCGGGAACATACCGACCTGCTCATGATCGGCCCGCCCGGAACCGGCAAGACCCATCTTGCCCAAGGGATCGGCTACGAAGCCATCAAGCGCGGCCACAGCGTGCGCTACATCTCCATCTTCGAGCTTGTGCGCGAACTCATGGACGAAGAAGCCCTCGCCAGCGGGCGACTGCTCGGCAAATACCTCAAGCCCGACCTGCTCATCATCGACGACATGGGGCTCAAGCAACTGCCCGCCCGAGCCGGCGAACACCTCTTCGAAGTCATCATGCGCCGCTACGAACTGCGCTCCACGCTCATGACGAGCAACCGGCCCATCGAAGACTGGGGGCATCTCATCGGCGACGTCCCCGCAGCCGGGGCGATCCTCGACCGGCTCCTCCAAAGCGCCGAGGTCATCCCCTTCAAAGGGCGCAGCTACCGGCTACGCAATAAAACCGCAAACCAATCGGAAACACCGATTGACAACCCAGAGAAAAAAGGCGACTTATGAGGCTTCGCGGGTGGTACACTTTGAACCGACCGCAGGTGGTACATTTTGATCGACCGGTGACAGTTTATAGGATTCAGTCTATTTCTTGTCTTTATTACCTCTGAGCTAATCATACCGATTTTTGAAATTAAGCCTGACAATATGCCATTTGTTGTATTTCCAATGGGTCTACTGTTCTACTTCTTTGCATGGGGAATTTATAAATACAAAATAGGCAAAGCAGTTATCATAATTGTAAACATCATCTTTCTTCTGTTGATAGCCTCTTGC
>DAOUQA010000236.1 GCA_030625905.1 Kiritimatiellales bacterium
CAAGCTCATGGCCAAGATCCGCGGGAAGAACACCAAGCCGGAGCTCGCCATTCGCTCCCTGCTCCACCGCGCCGGCTACCGCTTGACTCCCGCGCGCAACAGGAGAATGATTAGCCGCCACAGGACGCAGAGACCGAAAAACTAGATCCGCTTAAAAATATTCCACACCACCTCGGCGAGTTGCTTCACCAGATACGGAGGAACGGCATTGCCGACTTGATGGTACTGCTGTGTGCGTCCTCCCTCGAAAAAATAGTTGTCCGGGAGGGTTTGGATGCGTGCCGCTTCACTATTCATCGCGCTTACAATTTATTCCGATGCATCTCCAACAATGAAGGATCAGGTCGATATTGCTCTGGGATGGTTATTCTCTCCCCTTCTCTGTTCAGGAAATACTCCTTAAATGCCTTATTAGTATAATAGTCATTGAGTCCCGCACTCAGGATCATGCGATAGTCGTCATCGAAAGAAATCAGGTGTTTGTCGAAGGCAGCATCATATGTGGCGGAAAGACATAGCCCGTTGGCCGGATTCATTCGGTTTGGGGGATCTTCCGCCCATCCAGTAATATGGCTTGCCCGTAAAACTTCGGGCACATTCAAGCCGGTGATGCAGCATTGGTTCTGGTATTGAGCCAAGATCATTTTCCGGAAGAAGCCCTGACCACGCCGCGCTTTTTCAGTGCGGAGAATATCCCGCCCTTCCCTGCTCTCAAAATCAAACTCTTTTTCATCAATCAGTTCTTCGATGGATTCCACTTCCTGTTCCACCAACCGGACAGGAAGCTCTTCCGCCGCAATTTTCGGGTTGCGATAGATCTCCCAAAGTCGCTCTTCGTACTGATGAATGACCAAGAACTGTCCGTAGCTCTTTAGTGCTGCCGAATAAAAACGACTGTTCCAATAACTGGATGGCTCCTCTCCACCAAAAACACCATTCCCTTTCAAGTTCTGCTGTTCCAAAACGAATTCATACAAATTCTGAATCTGCCGGAAGGAAACCACCTGCCAAACATTATTAAACCGCAATTCACGAGGGGCTTTGCGCTGAAGAATCGGACCCAATAGATCGATGGCGCGGATATACGACGAGGCCTTGTTGCTGCCTCTGGCGTTCTCCGCTTTGATGAAGGCCGTGTAAGCTTCCTTTAAGTCCATCATTCCCCCGCAGTCTTCAATTCAGGCCGCAGTCTAATTGCACCACCCGTCAGCTCAAGAACAATACGGGTTCCCGGCTTAATCTCGTACTTGCGGCGCAGCTCCAGCGGAATAGTGAACCGACTTTTTGTTGTTACAATGGCTTCTATGGCTACCTCCAATGTTTGGAACTGTAGCAGGCAAGACGGAAACAACAAAGCTGCTTTTACGATCCCTGCTCCCTCGCGGCCAATAATCCAGACAAGGCGGGGTCGCGGACGCCCGCCCTGCAGAATCCGTTTGCTTCCCCCCACTGATCAAACCTGCGCATCACGGGCGGTCTGGTTCTTTTTTTCGTATGAATAAACGCGGGATTATGCATTTTTTCGTATGAATAAATGTTGACTGGGTGCTTTTTTTATCTATTTTAAGGGCATGAAACGATCCTTTTGGAATAGACTCGTTGAGTGGAAAGAGGCTCCGCAACGCAAACCCCTTTTGGTGCAGGGGGCGCGGCAGGTGGGAAAGACCTGGATCTTGAAGGCCTTCGGCGCGGCTCATTTTGAAAACTGCGTATTTTTGGATTTTGCGGAAGATCCGGCATTAAATGGATTGTTTAAGGCCAACCTGAAACCCGCACGGATCCTGACGGATCTGGGCGTTTATCTGGGAACGGATATTGTTCTCGAGAACACGCTACTGGTTTTCGACGAGGTGCAACTTTGCCCCGAAGCGCTGACCTCGCTTAAATATTTTTACGAAGCGTTTCCATCGGCTCACATCTGTGCATCGGGATCGTTGCTCGGCCTAGGTCTTTCCAAACAAAATTTTCCAGTCGGCAAGGTGCAGCGGGAATGGTTGCGCCCCATGTCGTTTTTTGAGTTTCTTGAAGCCCTCGATGAGGCTCCGCTTTGCCACGCATTAAAAATCGCGGCGGAAACCCACTCGGACATCGCTCCGCCCATCCACGCCAAGGCGTTCGGACTATTCAAAGAATATATGATAACCGGCGGGATGCCGGAGGTGGTTGAACGCTACATTGGGTTGCGCGACACGCGCATTGCCGCGTTTAAAGCCGTTCGATCACTACAGCGCGAATTGACAGAATCCTATCTGGACGACATCGCCAAACACTCGGGTTCATTGAAAGCGGTGCGGATCGCCGCGCTGTTTAGAAACATTCCCGAACAGCTCGCCCGCGAAAGCAAAGGCATCCGGAAATTCCAATTCAAGGATGTTGTGACAGGGCGCTCAACCTACGATGTGTTGGAAGGGCCCATGGAATGGCTCATAAAATCCGGCCTTGTTCATCGCGTGCCAATCTGCCGAACAATCAACCATCCACTTTCGGCCTACACCGAAAAAAATGCCTTTATGCTCTATTTGTTTGATGTTGGCATCCTTGGATCGATGCTCCACCTCGATCCGGCGGCGATCCACCAATACGACTTTGGGCAATTCAAAGGATTTCTCGCCAAAAATGCGGTGTTGACCGAGCTAGTCTGTGTCGAATCCGAACCTATATACACCTGGAGAGGAACTGCGGCAGAGATTGAATTCCTACTCCCGCGAGGAAACCAAGTGGTTCCAATCGAAGTCAAGGCCGGCGTAAACACCAAGGCAAAAAGCATGCGGGCCTTCCGCGAAAAGCATAACCCGGAAATTGCGGTGCTCTTCTCCGCAGTTGGAGCCAACCAGTTCGACAACGGCCTACTCCATGCCCCGCTATACCTTTCCGGCGTCACACCTCTCCGCCCACCCATCTCATAGCCGCCGGATGCGGAACCCGTAATCCGATGCCTTCGTATCCCAAGCGACGGGGGCGTCGCCTCTACGAAAAGAACCAAAACTTTGGAGTTCAAAATTCCTTGTTCAATATTCACCCACTCTTCCGGTTCCACGCCACAATGCACTCTTCGATGGCGAGTTCGTAGCGCTCGTTGCAGAACTGGCAC
>DAOUQA010000254.1 GCA_030625905.1 Kiritimatiellales bacterium
ACATTCAGGCACACGCCGCCAAGTCACTGTTTTTCGATTAAAAATATTTTTGCTCCCAGTTGAGTAGCACGAAGGGCGGCTACATACTCTCCGGGGCCCGCTCCGGTGATAGCGATTTCGGTTCTTCGCATGATTTTATCCTTAGTTCATCAAAGCCATCGGCCATTCCATAATTTGCTTGATTCTTTGCAGAAAGCGTGCTGCCGGAACACCGTCATTTATCCGGTGATCCCACACAAGGGATAGCCGTATCATAGGCCTGATCGTGACGGAATCGTTTTCCCCAATGACCTGTTCTTTCTCCACACCTCCCATAGCCAGAATGGCCGCCTCCGGAGGATTGATGATGGGGATGAATGCTTCCACTCCGAACATTCCCAGATTAGTAATGGTAAATGTCCCCCCCGACAGATCTTCCAGGCTGGATTTACCGGCCTTGGCGCGTTCGACCTTTTCCTTGAAATCCAAATCAATGGAGATCACACCGCGCTGGTTGGCCCAGCGGATCGTCGGAACTAACAGCCCTCGCGCAGTACCCACAGCAACTCCGATGTTGATCTCTTCGATAAGTTGTATTTCCCGATCTTCAATTCGCGCATTGAGTTCCGGAAATTCCGACAAAGCCTTGGCCACCACGGCGACCATCAACGAGTTGATGGACACCGCATGCCCCTGTGACTTAAGATCAGCCCGCCAGTCGGTCATCGCCGTAAAATCTACTTTAGCAAACAGCACCGCACGGGCTGTGGCCTGGCTCGACATCCACAGCCGATCGGCAATTGTTCCGCGAATTCCGGTTAGCGAAATGCGATCCTTAACCGTAAGGCTGCCGTCGACTGGCAGATGCAGCGGCGCACCCGCTTCGACAAATGCGGCGGGCGCTTTCCGGACCTCTTCGGCCCACGCCAGCACATCGGATTTCATTATGCGTGCACCGGGTTTGGATGGTTGAATGCTTTTGTAATCGACACCCATTTCCTTGGCGATCTTTTTAGCGAGGGGCGAGATTAGAACCCGTTTGCCTTTCTTAAATTCTCCGGATGGCGGGATGTTGTCCACAGCAGGTCTACTCCGTTCGGGGTCTGCAGCGGCCGGCGCAACCGTGGCTTCATTGGGTGAACCCGGCACTGATGTAGGCTTCGGTGCCTTTCCTAAACGCTGGACAGCAAAGTCGGCGGGTAATTCTTCTCCAGGCTCCACAAATACGGCAACGGGCTCTCCCACCTTCACTGTATCGCCTGCCTGGGCCACCTGAATTGCCAAAATCCCGGCAACGGTAGAAGGAATTTCGAGAACCGCTTTGTCGGTTTCAGCGTTGAGTATGCATTGATCCACCTCGATTTCGTCGCCAACCTGCACGAGCCATTCGACGATAGTTGCCTTTTCCATGTTAACGCCCAGTTTGGGCAATTCCATTACTTTGGCCATCGATCTAAACCCTCTCCATTAGTCTTCGAGCACCTTGCGGACCGCGGTTTTGATTTTCTCTTCGGAAGGAACCACCATTTGCTCCAGCCCCATATTGAATGGCATCGGTACGTTCAAGCCGCCAACGCGGACTGGCGGCGCATCAAGTAAATCAAATCCGCGGTCGATTATCTCTGCAACAATATCGGAGGCCATGCCGCCTCGCAGCTGAGCTTCCTGGCAAACTACAATGCGGTTTGTCTTTTCCAGAGAGCGGATGACCGTGTCATAGTCAAGCGGCAGCAATGTGCGCAGATCGATGACCTCGCAGGATATGCCATCTTTCGACAATTCTTCGGCTGCGTTCTGGGCTTTAACGGCCATTTGCGAATAGGCCACGATGGTAACATCATTGCCTTCCAAGCGCACAATTGCCTGGCCAAAAGGGATCGTGTATTCCTCCTCAGGGACTTCTCCCTCAGACGCGTAAAACCTTTTGTGTTCGAAGAAAATTACGGGATTGTCGTCGCGGATAGCGGTTTTCAATAAACCTTTCACATCGTAGGGCGTGAAGGGCGTGGCGACTTTGAGGCCCGGAATGTGATTGAACCAGGCTTCGTATGACTGGGAGTGTTGGGCCGCGATGCCACCGCCACTGCCAAAAGGCGCACGGATGACCAACGGCAGCTCGATCTTGCCGCCGAACATATATCGCATCTTGGCCGCCATGTTGACGATCTGGTCCATGGCCAATGTGATCCAATCGGAATAAAGGATCTCAACGATGGGACGCATACCGGCTGCAGCCGCGCCTATACCAAGCCCGGTAAAACCGGCCTCCGAGATTGGAGCGTCGCGTACCCGCTTTTCTCCGAACTGGGCCATCAACCCTTTTGTCACTCCGAAGGGATTACCCCGCAGACCCACATCGCAACCGATAATAAATATGCTTTCATCGCGCTCCATTTCCTCACGCATAGCATCGTTCAGAGCTTGTCTTATAGTAATCACACTCACGTATAGACTCCTTTTTCCATTGGTTTACATCAATAGATAACCTCACCATGGGCGTATACATCGTCGTACAGGGTTTTGGGGGAGGGCTCTGTACACTCTTTTTGAGCGTATTCAATAGCTTTTGCAATTTCATCCAGTGCTCTTTTTTCAATAAAATCCAAATCCTTGGCTGTAACTAACTTGTTGTTCAGAAAGTAGACCCGCATCCGCCGGATAGGTTCGAAATCCCACCAGCGCTCCAAGGTTTTTAAATCCCGATAAGCTTGATCGTCGGCCACAAAGTGGCCCAATAGCCGCATAAATTTGGCTTCAATGATGGTCGGCCCTTCGCCGCAGCGAG
>DAOUQA010000212.1 GCA_030625905.1 Kiritimatiellales bacterium
CGCTTGCGGCAGTCGTAGACGGCAAATTCCTCGAAGTCGGTCAGGATCGAGATCGGGAGCTTGGCCGACCAGCCGTAGCGGCGGAGCTGGTAGGCGGGGTCGGTGTCCTGTTGGACGTTGACGGCAGGTTTTTTGGCTTCGAGGAAGAATTTGTATTGGCCGTGGATAGTAAAGGCATAGTCGGGAGCCTTGGTGGAGCCGCCGATCTTGATGGAGGCTTCGTGGATCACGTCGCGGTATTGCGGCGCCAGCCCGGCGGTGTTGTCCATGTCCCATCCCAGTTCCTTGAAGAATGGATCAAGAAACTCTTGTCGCAACTGAGCCTCATTGTATTGGGCCGACTTGTAGAAATCGATATTGTTCCCGAAGGTTTCGATCAATTTCTTTACGGACTCGGGTGCGGCCATAGATGTTCCCCTGTGCTAAAAACTTTCAAGGATTATAGGGCAGGGGAATGGCAGAACAAGCGAAAGGCTCCTAATTCCAACCAGCTCATTGGCCGGAATTCCATTACAAGTTAGGGAAAGCATGTAGTCCCGCCTTCAGGCGGCTCTGCTCACCGAACCGGCTAAAGCCGGGACTACGAACATTTCGAAACCACAACGGCACGCTTGGGGGCGGGGTGGCCTTCGATGGTTTTGGTCGGATCGGAGGGGTCGAGGAAGTCGGGGAGCGACTCGAAGGTCATCCAGTCGGTGGAGTGTTGCTCATCGCTGGAGGTGGTGGTGACATCGACGGTACGGACATTATTCAGTCCGCATTGGTGCAGCCAGGTTTCCAAGGTCTGGACGCTGGGGATGGCCCAGACATTTCGCATTTTGGCGTAGCGGCCGTTCGGGGTCAGCGAATAGCCTTCCGGGCCGTCGACCACCAACGTCTCCAAAACCAGTTCGCCGCCGGGACGGAGGAATGACTTTAGCTGCCCGATGTGTTCCATCGGCGATTTGCGGTGGTAGAGTACGCCCATGGAAAAGACGGTATCGAACGCACCGGGCGTTTCCGGTACATCCTCGATGCCGAGCGGCAGAACCCACGCACGGGGATTTTGGATAAAATGCTTCATCGCAAAAAACTGGCAGACAAACATGGGGGAGGGGTCAACGCCGACAACCAGCCCTGCGCCTTCGCCCACCATGCGCCAGCAGTGGTAGCCGTTGCCGCAGCCGACATCGAGGACGGTGCGGCCCTGCAGCGACTGAATATATGGCTGGACGCGATCCCACTTCCAGTCGGAATGCCATTCGGTGTCGATGTGCACGCCGTGGATATGGTACGGCCCCTTGCGCCATGGGTGGAACTGCTTGAGAAGCTCCTCGAGCCCCTCGAACGGGACTCCTTCAATGCGCACTTCATCCTTCAGCTCGACAGAATTTCTTTCGAGCTTTGGAAGCTGTGCGAGCATCTCCTCCCACTGGGGGAGCAGGCCGTGGCGTTCGTAGCGGAGTCCATGCGCAATCCGTTCCGGAAGCAACTCGATCCACGGCTCCAGTTCCGTGCCCTCCAGCAGCTGGTAGAATTCTGAATAATCAATTTTCATAAGAGTCCACAGGTTACGCAGATTGCATGGATTAAAAAAATACTGATTTAGGAAATCTGTGAAAATCTGCGAAATTTGTGGACGATGCTACTTTATGGCGAGCATGGACATAAAGTTGAAGCATTGGAACCAGACATCGACCGAAGTGAAGCCAGCTTTAAGCAGCCGTTCGCGGTGGGTGGCAATGGTTTCGGGAATGAGTACATTTTCGAGCGCGTTGCGCTTTTGGCTGATTTCAAGGTCGGAGTAGCCATGTGCGCGCTTGAAATCGTGATGGATGTCAACCAGAAGGCCGTTGAGGTGGTCGTCCTTAAACACGACCTTTTCCGAAAGGATTAGTACGCCGCCGGGTAGCATGCCGTTGGCGATTTTTTCCAGCAGCTGGCCGCGCTGTTCAGGAGGAATGAACTGGAGGGTAAAGTTGAGCACAACGACCGATGCATTGGTGATTTTCGTTGTAACCATATCTCCTTCAACGACAAGCACACCTGCGCAGGTGTGGTTTTGCTCAACCGCTTTACGGCAGCGTTCGACCATTGTTGCCGAGTTGTCCACGGCGATGATGGTGCAGTCCTCTGCGTTCACCCCGCGAGCCATCGAGAGGGTGGCGGCGCCGAGCGAGCAGCCGAGGTCGTAGAGATTGCTGCCGGGCTGGGCATAGTGCTCCGTCAGCGTTTCAATCATGGTGATGATGGCGCGGTAGCCCGGAACGGAGCGTTCAATCATGTCGGGAAAAACATCCGCCACCTGTGCGTCGAAGCTAAAGTCGGCAATGTTGGCCAGCGATTCGGAATAGATTTGATCCTTGTCCATGGCGCGGGAATGTAGCACAGGCATGGGGTTTGCACAAAAACTTTGAGATCATTCGGTTGCTGGCAAGGGCATCCCTCCTGTGAGCCATGGGTTGGAAGCCCATGCTACGAAAGAAGATCCGCGTAGTAATTTTTACTATTAGTTGGATGTTTTCGTTCGAATCTGGTTATCATGCCGGGATTTTGGAACAGTTTTCTACTATTAACCTATTCAGTTATGCGGAAATTTATTTATATAGTTTTATGCGTGTTTTTGGTGGTCGGTGCCGAGGCGGTAGTCGTGGCTGGGGGCGACGGGACTCAGAACACAAGCGCCCCGTCCGGCGGTCAGGGCTGGGACTATGTTGGGCGGATTGATCATGCAACCGCATATTCAAGCGTCACCTACATCGACAACAACTGGTTCATTACAGCCTACCATGTGAAACAGCTTGATTCCCCAACCGGCGTGTTGCTTGGCGGAACACCCTATTCGATCGATCCCAACAGCTGGACGCGCCTGACCAACAGCGTGGGCGGCAATGCTGACCTCTCCATGTTCCGGGTGGTTGGTGGGACAGTGGGACTCTCCGGTTTGACGGTGCGCTCATCCGCCACTGCCAATGGCTCCGGCCTGACGATGATCGGTAATGGCCGCAATCGGGAAACCTCCGAAACCACATGGAATTCTTTTTGGGTAGAGGGAGGAAGGCCGACGGTCTATCGTGGCTACAAATGGGAGTCGGGTTCGACAAAACGATGGGGCACCAACAATAAAACGACTGATGTCGTCGAGCCAGTCGACAACGGCTATGGCATTACCGAGATGTTTTATACCACCTTTAATGACATTGGCGGTAATGAGGCACAGGGCGCGACCTATGATTCTGGCGGAGGTGTCTTCTTCAGCAATGGCGGCGACTGGGAGCTTGTAGGCATAATACTCGCCACCGTCGGCTATAACACCCAGCCTGACAACACAGCGGTGTACGAAAACCGAACCTACATGGCCGACATGCAATACTATACCGTTCAGATTTCCAGCACGGCCCAGATTACTGATATCGACGAAGATGGAATTCCCGACGGGTGGGAATACGAGCAAACAGGCTCCACAACTGGGGTAGTGGCTTCCGCCGATCAGGACGGCGACGGGTTCACGGGGGAAGAGGAGTGGCTGGCGGATACGCGCCCCAACGACAGTAACTCGTTTTTGCGGGTGACGGATTATTCTTCCGCGAGCAATCTGGTGTTC
>DAOUQA010000110.1 GCA_030625905.1 Kiritimatiellales bacterium
CACGGCGACGGCCAGTGAAAATGACCCGCGCAAGTCGCCCGAATTCTCGTCATACTTGGCGGAGGGTTCATCCACTTGCGTCTCCGACCAGCTCTTTTCCGAAGTCATGGCCAACTGCACCACCGTGGGACGGTCCCCGGCCTCCGCCATCTGGTCGTCCACCATCAGCGGCTCGACCGACCGGGGGAGGTGGAAGCGCGCACCTGCACCGCCCATGCGCAGGGTGATCGGGTGTTCATAGTAGGTGCGGATATAGACATCGCTGCCTTTAAGCGTGTTTTCCGGATCGATCACAAAATCGTTTCGCAGAGCCACACCCCATCGCCGCAACATGGTTTCCAGCCCCGTCTCCTTCAGCGCATCCAGCAGCACCATCACCCGCCCGCTGCGATTCAGATAATCTTCGACCATCTCCGCCTCGGTGGCACTCATCGCTTTGGAAGGCCCCGCAATGATCAGGGCGGCGGCATCCTCGGGAATCTGCTTTTCTTTCGTGAGCATGAGTTCCTTGACTTCAAGGTTGTCGCGAAAAATCACGGTTCCGATGGTTGAATAGCCCGCAATCTGGTCGAAATCGGTCACGCGCCGCTCGGCGTGCCCGACGAGAAAGTAGACCACCGGGGTTTCGCCTTGTACCAATCCCTGGATCGCGCTGGAAAAGGCCTGCTCCCCCTTGAAGGAGGAAAGGACGGGTTTCCGGCGTTTCTTGACCATTCGATAGTCGGCAAGGTCGGCCTCCCGCACCACCTTGCTCTTCCCCTCGATGTCGAACACGACCACCTGAGCCTCGGTCAGCCCGTATTTCTTTGCCAGCTTTTCCGTGCGTGCCAAATCGCGGGCGGGGTCGACCCACTCCACATGGATGTTCCGCGATTGGTATTGGTACTCTTCCAGCAGGTTTTCGACATCGGAATAAAGTTTGTGCTCCTCCTGGAAAAATACGGTTACCTCGACGAGATGTTCCAGCTCGGCGAGCAAGCTGGTGGTTTTTTCGGAAAGTGCGTAGTATTTCCGGTTACTCCAGTCCCACCGCTGCGAATTGCTCAGTGCAATATAGTTGACCAGCTGCAGCAGCACAAAGGCGAGCAGCACGGCGAAAACCAGGTTCAGGTTCGATAGGATTCGTTTCATTTATGGCTCTTTTCCGGTTACTCAACCCGCATCACGTCTTTTTGTATTCCACTACCTTCACCGCAGTGAACAGGAACCATGCCGTGTAGGAGAGATAGAGCGCAATAGTGCGGCTATCCACCATACCACGGGAAAAATCGAGCAGATGGGCGTATGGCGAAAGATATTGCCCCACGATCCGGACGGACGGATTCGACGATGTATAGGCCATGAACAGCGTCGAGAAAAAGAAGATGGACAACAGCGCAAAACCTGAAATGGCCGCAACAATCTGGTTCGATGTCAGACTCGACATCAGCAAGCCAATGGCAATGTACAGCCCCCCTACCAGCATAACGCCCAAAAGTCCCGAACGCATGGCGCCAAAATCAGGAAACTGCAACGCCTCCGCCGGGCTGAGTTTTTGCTGGATGACCGTATACGCCACCACCGGAAGCCACAGCACCATGTAGAACACCAGCGAGCCGGCAAATTTGGCCGCAACCAGTTCAACCGCCGTGAGCGGCGTGGTCAGCAACGACTCCAGCGTTCCAAGCTTCCGCTCTTCCGCAAACAACCGCATCGTGATCAATGGAACAATCACCAGCAGACTGAAGCAGATCAACCCACCGAACATTTGCTGCGTCGCCATCGTCAGCGATTCCCCGTCCGCCAGCTGAACGAGCAACCACCAGAAGTTCAGACCCGTCAAAACCCAGAAGAAAAATAGGACAACAAAGGCAATCGGCGAAAGGAAGCAGGTGCGGATCTCTTTTTTGAAGAGGCTTAAGAATGTACTCACTGCGCACCTCCCTTGTTACGGGTGATTTGGACGAAGGTGTCTTCCAGCGAATGCTCCTGTTCGGTCAGCTCGCGCACGGTCCAACCTTCCGTAACGGCGAGGTTGAACAGCTCCACGCGCATGGCCGGGGAATCGGCTTCGATCTCCAGCCACACCCAGCCATCGTTGAGTTCGCTCGCCGAGCGGATATCCATGCCTTCCACTTCGTCGATCTTGGCAACGGCTTCATCCTTGCCGGCCATGACTTCCATCTCGATCACCGTGCATGCATGCAGCTTTTTGTGGAGATTCGCCTCCGTATCAGCCGCGACGATTCGGCCTTCATTGATAATCAAGATGCGTTCACAAATCGCTTCGACCTCCGGCAGGATATGGGTACACAGCAGAATCGTGTGCTTCTCGGACAGCTGCTTGATCAATTCGCGCACCTGCCGGATCTGGTACGGATCCAACCCCACGGTTGGTTCGTCGAGAATCAGCAACTCGGGATCATGCACCAAGCTGTCGGCCAGGCCCACGCGCTGGCGATAGCCTTTCGAGAGCTGCCCGATAATGCGCTTTCCAACCTCGGTCAGGCCACACTGCTCCTTCACCTCGTTCATCTTTGCCTTGCGCGCCGACGGCTTGACGCCCTTGAGCTCGGCCCGGAAGCGCAAATATTCATCCACACGCATTTCGGGATAGAGCGGACAGCTTTCCGGTAGATAGCCGATGCGACGGCGCACCTCGAGGGGTTGCTTGGCAACGTCGAAACCCGCCACTTCGATCTTCCCGGCATTCATCGCAAGATAGCCGGTCAGCATACGCATGGTAGTGGTTTTCCCCGCCCCGTTCGGCCCAAGAAAACCTACGATTTCACCGCGCCCAACCTCGAACGAAATATCGTCCACCGCCAACCGCGCCGGATATTTCTTCGTTACCCCTGAAACCTTGATCATAAAAATAATCCATCCCGTTAACGTCTGGCATTATGCCCGAACCCCTTCCCGAGTCAAGCAACCGGGCAGTCCCAGAGACTGGAACTAGCAAACGACGCAATCCTCGCACAACTTGCGGATCGACCGATCCCACATGGCCTCCCCTTCCTTGGAAAAGAAGCAACCGGGGATTTGCCCCATTCCACGATGGTAGGCCACACATTCGCAGCAATTGCCGCGCTGGGCGCAGTCGTAGGTGTAGCTGCAAAACTTCAGGTTTTCGGCTTTGTTTTCTACGCATCCCGCATCAGTTCCTCAACCACGTCGAGGAATTTAAACATTTCCGGCGCGGTTCCGATGGTTATGCGAAGATAATCCTTCGTACGCTCATCGGTGCCAAAATACCGCACGATAATGTTTTTCTTGCGCAGTTCTTCGAATAGGGCTTTGGCCGTGGTTCCCGGCGGCTTGACCCAGAGGAAGTTGGACTGCGAGTCGCACACCTCGAACCCGAGCTCCGACAGCTTGTCCACCACCCGCTTGCGCGTCTCGACAATCGCATGGACATTGGCACGCATTGTATCCTGGTCGAGGATCGCCACGCGGGCGATCTCCTGCGTCAGATAGTTCACATTGTAGGAATCCTTGATCTTGTACATTGCACCAATCAACTCGGCGTTTCCGACGCAATAACCTAGGCGGATACCGGCCAGCGAATAGGCTTTCGAGAGCGTTCGTGCCACCAGCACATTGTTGTTGGCCAACGCCAGATCCATGCAGTTCTCGTCGGCAAAATCGGCATAGGCCTCGTCGATCAGCACCACGCCGTTGAAGGCCTGAACGAACGGTTCCACATTTTCCCTGGAAAATTTAAGGCTTGTCGGCGCGTTCGGATTGGTCAGGAAAAAGAGCGAAGCCGAATAGTCCTCCGGCATTTGCCAATCAAAGGCGGCACCTAGCGCGATCGGACGCTTTTCCACATCCTCGATGTCGGAGAGAATCGGATAAAGTGAATACGATGGATCGAAATAGCCCACCGAACCGTCGCGTTCGACAAACGCCCGGATGCACAATGCCAGCACCTCGTCCGAACCGTTGCCGACAAACACATTCTCCACTTCGCAACCGTGCAGCTCCGCAATCGCCTTGCGCAATTCCAAGCACACCGGATCGGGATAGCGCGACAACGCCGCAACATCGATCATCGAAAGAATATCCTGCACATCCGGCGACGGAAGATATGGGTTCTCGTTCGTATTCAGCTTAACAAGGCCCTCCTCCTTTGGCTGCTCCCCTGGAACATACCCCGACATCGCCTGCACCGACTTTCTAATCAAATCGCTCATGTTGCTCCCTAAAATGTATTTGAAAGATCAGTCCTATCCGACGGATCCGTCCTATTCCTATTTCTCAAACCGAATGGCGGCGGAGCGGGCATGACCATCGAGGGTTTCGACGCGCCCAAAGGCTTCAACCACCGGGAGGGTGTCCTTCAGGTCTTCCTTGGTAAAATGGATCAGGCTGACGCGGCGGCGAAAATCCTCAACCGTCAGGCCGGAGAAATAGGCCGCCGTTCCGCCCGTCGGCAGGACATGGCTTGGCCCCGCCGCAAAGTCGCCGACCGACTCCGGTGTCCATTCGCCAATAAACAGCGCACCGGCGTTCTCAACCTTGTCGACCCACTTTCCGGCATTCTTGACGATCAATTCCATATGCTCCGGCGCAAACAAGTTGCACAGCTTCATGCCTTCGGCCACATTCTTGACCACCACAAGGAGCATCCCTTTTTCCAACACTTGGGCAATCGGCTCGGAACGGGACAGGCTCTTGGCCTGCTTGAGCACCTCAGCGCGTACCGCTTCCGCCTGCTGTTGCGAAGTTGTTACCAGCAGCGCCTTTTCCGAACCGGTTCCGTGTTCCGCCTGTGAAAGCAGATCGGCCGCAACATGGGCGGGATTCGCGGAGGTATCGCAAAGCACCGCAATCTCGCTCGGTCCGGCCACCATATCGAGCGCCACATCGCCATAGACCTGCCGCTTCGCCGCCGTCACATACGGGCCGCCGGGGCCGACGATTTTCCGAACCTTGGCAATCGTCTTCGTGCCGTAGGCCATGGCGCCGATGGCGTGGATACCGCCGATCTTGTAGACCTCGGTCGCGCCGGCTAGATCAAGCGCATAGATAATGTAGGGGTTCAATTTGCCCTCCGCGTTCGCGGGCGAACAAGCCACCAGTTCCTTCACCCCCGCCACCTTTGCCAGCGTCAGGGTCATCAGCGCCGTCGAGGCCAGCGGTGCCGCGCCGCCGGGAATATAGGCACCCACCCGGTCGAACGGCACAAACCGTTCGCCGAGCATTCCGCCCTTCGGCGTTTCCATCTTCCAATCGTCGCGCAAGCCGTTCCTGGAAAATGCCACGATGCGCTTGTGCGCTTCTTTGGCAGCCTTCTTGAAATCCCCGTCGATAAGCGTTCTTGCCTCGGCAACCTCCGCAGCCGAAACCCGGATGCGGCCGTTGGAAATATTGGAGCCGTCATACAGGCGCGCGCAATCGATCACGGCCTTGTCGCCGCGTTCCTTCACGTCCGCCAGAATGCGCGTGGCGGCCTGCATCGCCTGCTCCTCCACGGCAGGGCGAAGGAGAAAATCCTCGACCTTCTTGTATTTCTTATCCGTACCCCACTTTACAATCGGTGCCAAATTCCTGCTCATATCAAACCTCTACCTTGTTTCATCCACAGATTACACGGCCTTTTTGGATTAGTAACCTGCGCCAATCCGGGAAATCTGTGGATAGGAATACTACTTGCCAATGCAAAACCGCGAGAAAATATTGTCGAGCAACTCGTCGTGGTAGACGCGACCCGTAACCTGACCGAGAAATTCAAGCGCGGAGCGCAGATGCTCGGAGGCCAAAACCGCGTGCTCCTCCACATTTTCATTCAAATATGCACGCGCCTGCTTCGCCTCTTTGTGAGACCGGATCAACAGGTCGCGGTGCCGTTCGGAAATCACCGCATGCGGCAGGGCATTCAGATCTGCGCCCTTCTCCAACGTCTCGGCCATTGCCCGCTTTAATTCTTCCACGCCATCCCCATTCACCAAGCTTGTCTCGACAACACTTGCCACCTGCCACTTGCCATTCAGCACCTGATTCCCCAAATCAACCTTGTTAAGCACCATAACGCTCTTTTCGGGGTCGAGTTTCCCCAGGCGCACCCGATCCTCTTCATCCAGCGGTTGCGAGGCATCGACTAGGTAAATCGCCAGATGCGCCGCCGCACCATGTGCCTCGGCGCGGCGAATGCCCTCGGCCTCGATTTCGCAATCGGTTTCGCGCAGGCCGGCGGTGTCGGTGATCCGCAACGGAATGCCCTCGAGCACGAACCCCTCCTCGATCGTGTCGCGCGTCGTGCCCGCCGTACTCGAAACAATGGCACGGTCGAACCCGAGCAAGGCATTGAGCAATGTTGATTTCCCAACGTTCGGGCGACCCAGAATAACGACCCGCGCACCCTCGCGCAAGAGGCGGCCCTCGTCCCATGTATCGAGTAGCATATCCAACGACCGGAAAGTCCGGTCGAGCAGATCGGCAATACCGGAAAAGACCTCGTCCGGCAGTTCGTCTTCCACAAAGTCGAGCGTGGTTTCAAGATTGGCGGCCACTTCGAGGAAGGCCTCGTAGATGGCATCGAACTGCTGGCTGAGCTTGCCCTCCATCTGCTCCATCGCGGCCGATGCGGCGCGGTCAGAGCGCGCACGGATCAGGTCGAAAATACCCTCCGCTTGGACAAGGTCGATGCGCCCGTTCAAAAAAGCGCGTTTGGTAAATTCGCCCGGCTCGGCCATGCGAGCGCCCGCCTCGAGCGCGCGGCGCAGGATGCGGCGCATGCTAACCGCCCCTCCGTGTCCCTGGATTTCGACGACATCCTCGCAGGTGTAGCTCTTCGGTGCACGCATCACCAGTGCAAGGCCGGTGTCGATTTCCGCGCCATCAGCATCGACCACCTTGCCATAGGCAAACGTGCCGTGCGGCTGCCCCGACACCGGAGTTTTATCCAGTGGCTGGAAAATTTTCCCGGCGATTTCCCATACCTTGGGACCCGAGATGCGCACGATGCCCACCCCGCCTTCGCCGGGCGGCGTCGCAATCGCCGCAATCGTATCTTCAGAGAAGGACATGCGCGGGATAATAGCCGTTTCCAACCACTTGTCACGCCGAAGTCGAGCGGAGTCGGATGGGGAAATAACTGTAGGGCGAGTTCGCGCTGCCCACACGCATTGTCACACCGCAACGGCGGGACGCATAGCGAGACTTGAGGAACGAAAGTAATGACCAAAGGAAGTGGCCACTCACATAGCATCTACAAAAAATAAAA
>DAOUQA010000207.1 GCA_030625905.1 Kiritimatiellales bacterium
CCAGCTCCAGTCAGCACGGTGACCAAGCATGATAACCATGTATTATTTCCACCGGGAAAATCTGACTTCTGAAAGCCGAATATCATCCCCCTCCGTCTCTCCAAAAGAGGGCTTCAATATCCGTACCCAGGCGTTGTCCACCGTGTATCGTCCGTAAGCCTTTATCCGCCGGATAAACGGATCCTGTCCGTCGTATATTCCGCTCGCATGGTTCGATGAAAAACGGACATAGACGTCTCCTTCGTTCCCGATAAACGGCGTTGCATCCACAGATGCAATCCATCCGGCGTCTTTTTGCAAAGCAAGCCCGTTAAGGTATTCCGAGTCGGTTTTTTCCGATTCGCGAACCCTCTTTTCAGCGGCATTGATCGCTGGCGTCCATGACTTCCCGTCTTTTGAAAGTTCGATTTTGTATCCATTTCCAACCAGGAAATCAAAAAAACATTCCTTGATGCCGGGGAATTTAAACCGATAGGTGCAGCTCCCTTCATCTGAGATATACGTGTAGTATTCCCGTTCAATCCGCTGTCCTCTCTGGAAAATCACCGCCGAGGCATCGCGTGCAGGGCAGTAATCCAGAATCCTTAGCAGTTCATCGGAATTGTTGCAGAGTGGAGCCAGATCAACAGGAATTTGTCTATCGGCCTCGCTCCATGTGTCGGCGCGATCAAACCAATGTTTTCCGTCTGGCGAAATTTCAACCCGGTAGCCGCTTCGGCTTTGCAGCGTCAGCTCAACCAGCGCATCGGTTGCGTTGAGGATATCAAACTTGTAAGTCATGCTTTCGCCGTGGCCGAGCACCCCCGCCTTCTGCCATTTGGACTGTGCAAAAAATGCATCGGCAGCACTGCCTGGCGTGAAAACAACCGTTTTCGGTTCTGCAAGAGTCCGGCGCCTTCCAGGAGCAAGTACTTCCGTTTTTAAAGAGGGGGTCGGGAAATATGGACTCTTAAAGAACGGTTTCCTGATGAAGGTCACTTTCCCCTTCCGGTTATAGATCGGGAAATCACCGATCGCGGTCACATATTTTTTCGATACGGGAATCTTGGCCCCTCCCAATGCACTTCCGAGGAAGTCCGCATTGGAATCCGGGCAGAACCACGGCCCCGTTCCACCGTCATGGAACATGTCGCCAACGGTCCACCCCGGCGCTTCGTGGGAACCGGCCGGCATCTTTGAATGCAACAGTCGTTCAATCAGCGGGTAATACTCTTTGGTTTCGCCGCCATGCCCCCATACCGCCAGCGGAAGGGCGCCGAAGTACGTGTCCATACCCGCCTGGATTTTCAACGGGGTTCCATTGCGGGAAATAACACCATCGGCATCAATGCTGTAGACGGCAAGGGCTCTTTCATAGGCATCGAGATATTTTTCTTCCCCGGTAACTTCATGGGCTAGCCAAAGCGCTTTCGTGCAATTGAAGTGGTTGTAGCCGCCCGGCCACCCGGCTCCATCGTAGCCATGGAGCCCGGAAAGCATGGTGTCGGCAATTTTCGGGATCCAGGGTTTGTATTTTTCAACGGCATCCTTATCGCCGATCAAATCCGCCGTTTTAACCATCCAGCACAACGCCTTTAAAGGAAACCAAATCCGCGCATAGGTCATGCCTCTTTCCCAATTATTCAAGAGATCATCCGTGACATCGCAGGCATTCAGATAGGCGGTTCGGAAATAGGGATCGTTGTATTTCGCCAGAACATAGGCCCCGGAGGCCAAACCCAACCCGGTTGAATTCATCACCCACGAGGCGGGATATCCGTTCAGGTTGACACGACCGTTTTCCAGAATGCTCTCCGCATTGCTGTAGACCCAGTTCATGTCATGGTGATTAACATGCTCAAGGGGAAACAGGCGAAGACGTGCAACACATCCCTCCGCCTCTGCGGAATAGGATATCAGGATTTTTCCGAAGGCTCCCTTTTCGTCCTTTTCAACCCGCACCTCGTCCGGAGTTCCATCCCAAACAACCAGTAGCGCGCTGGAATAGCCCGGCATGGCAAAGGCCGCCCCCTCTCTTCTCAACACCAGATAATTATACTCCGGGTTTTCGACTGCGAAAAACCCGTCTTTCGAAGCGTCTGCGGCCATGGTTCTATTCGGTAGATAGATAAAACTCTCCGTGCCTTGGGCTCGGCTGAAAAGCCCCATATCATCCGACTTGTCCCCTCCAATCTGAATTTGAATTTTTTGGGCCTCTTTGGAGGTATAAAGAAACTCTGCCGGCAGGTTTTCATCTGAAAGCCAGTACCTCCCCCGGAAATCAATCCGATAGCCCTCCCGCTCATACGTTCTGTTAAAAACAAATGGAGATTCATTGTTGTAGCGCGAGGAACGAATCACTTCGGTTCCATGCTTCCCCGCCTCGTTCGGGTTGTCGGAAAACTCGAAATCACCAACCTTTGCAATTTGGAGGCCTCCACTTTCCTTTTCAAAGGAGGCTTCGAAACCGACGGAAAAGAACCCCGCCAGACTATCCGCCCAATCGCCCAGCAAGACACATCCCTTGCGATCCGCACGGTTATCGTTCAGCATAAAATGGCACTTTGAGCTGAGCTTGTTCCTGAAGGCATATAACGCATACGTCCCCGGATGCTTGGCCGCAACAATCCCTCGCGTGAACCGCCGGATCAATTCCAGCCGAACGACAGGTGAATATTGATCTTCGAAAGCCAATCCCTCAATCAACCTTCCCGTGTCGTCCGGATAGCTGAGATGGTAGGCATCCCACCAATTGACATCACTATCAAGATGGGTGAATTCCGAAACGTTGACCCGTTTATCAATCAGGTTCTCTGTGTAGTTGGCGGCCAGATAGTTCAGGCTGATTACGTCGTAAGGTGCCAGCAGATGTCTTAATTTTTCCTGTGGTGACTCTTCGAGTAGCGGTGTATTTAAAAATCCCTGCTCCTCGGAGCGGAGTTCACACACAACAAATAAACAACAAACCGCGACCAAGTACTGAGTTTTAATCTTCATGATTTACTTCCCCCTTCTACTTCAATACGCAGGTTATCATTTCTAATTGATTCGACTGCACCCCAAACCAACCATCTGAGCATTTCACAAAGCCTTGGTCATAATCCGATATGATCTTCGCCCTGCTCAGACAATCATGCCTACTGCTTCGAACCCATGCGGAAAAACTTGGCGGGCGGGTCGGTTCGTACATAGATCAGCTTATTCGCACCCGAGGCTGTGGAATAGGTCAGGTTGCTCACGACAAAAGGATTCGCGCCATCGTCCGAATGCGGCGCGTTGGTCCAGGAATCCGTCGCTAGATCGGTTGTGACGTTTAGGTAGCTCTCCGCCACGTTGGGTGTGTTGACTTCGATTTCCATTAAACCACCGGTTATGGGCGCGGCGCGAACGATTTTTGCGGTCTCAGGACCAAACCCATCGATTTCCAAGTGATAGGAAATCGCTTTTCAGGCGATTCGGGTACGCACCCGTAAAGGTCGTTCTGGAGAGCGGTTTCATGGCAAAAGATGTAGTGGATGGCCGTGACTTTGTCAAGATCGGCTACCGGCATGCCCCGGAGGGAGCGGAATATGGGTGGCGGGGCAAATCAGCTCCGTTTTAGGCACACCTCTCCTGCCGCGAACGCTCAGGCGTTCGCGCAGGCATCGTAGTCCATAACAGGATCCATGCTGTAGTCCGGGAATGGCTCTTCGGCAAACAACTCGAGGGCATGCGGCGAGGGCGGTGTTCAGAAACGTCGATGACTTTCTGGATGGTTTTGCCTTCGAGCCATTTCTGGATGTGGTCGGTGGCGAGAGCGGCGGCTTCAATTATTTCCCCTGCGCGGTTCCGCAGCAGG
>DAOUQA010000016.1 GCA_030625905.1 Kiritimatiellales bacterium
TGCTCCTCGATCACCTTTTTGGTGATGAACAACCCGAGACCCATGCCTTTTTCAATTGTCGCTGTATCATCGAGCGGTTCGAAGATCCAGCGTAGCGTCTTCATATCCACGCCACATCCATTGTCCTTGATCTGGATCTCCATATCGGAGTTGTCCATGGAGCACACTACGGTAATCGCTGGCTCGGGCTGATGCTCGACAGCGGCGACGGCATTGTCGATCAGGTTTTGCAAGGCGCGCCTCACTTGCAGGCGCTCGCCCAGCATTTCGTATTGCTCCTCCGCCCCTTCCGCCTGCACAGTGAACGAAATTTCCGAGTGGGCGGCAGCATCGCGGAAACAATCGTTGAGTAGTTTCGGGAGTTTCAACCGCTGCATCTGTGAAAAATCCATGCGCCCCAGCGCACGCCAGGATTCAACCATGCCGGTGCAGCGCTCGACGTTCGACTCGATCTGGTCGAGGTATTCATCCATGCCGGGCGAGCTCAGCTCCTGCTTTTCCTTCAGTTCGTAAACGAGCAGGTCGAGATAGCCACGGATGATGGTAAGCGGATTGCGCAAGTCGTGCACCAATTCGGAAGAAGCCGAGCCAAGGGCCGTCATTTTGTTGGTCTTGCCCACCTCGCGGCCAAGCGACTGCGCCATCTTCTGTATCTCTTCCCGAGCCCTGCTCTTTCGCTTGTTCAGCTTGGCGCGGTCAACATACTTCCTGATGATTTCCTGGATTTCGTTGACATCAAAAGGTTTCTGGAGATAGTCGTTCGCACCGAAGCGGATGGCTTTCTGGGCGGTTTCGAGATCGCCATAGCCCGTAAGCATGATGATGGATACGTTGGCATCGATCTCGCGAATTTCCTGCAACCCCTCGATCCCGCTCTTTTCCGGCATGCGGATATCCATGATCACCAGATCCGGCTTCTTTTCCCGGAGCAGTTCGATGCCGCCATCGACCCGATCGGCAAGAAACACCTCGTAGTCGTATTTTAGCACCATGCGCAGGCTCTCGCGCGGCCCGCGTTCGTCGTCGATCACCAGAACCTTCCCCAACAGCTCTTTGCCTTCCACTATCTTCGCCTCCGTTTAGAATGAGAGGGAGTATGTCAGACCCACGAGGTTGGAATCAACCTCATAAGCACCCAATGGAGTGCTATCGCGATCATCGTAAATACTGAACGTATAGGCCAAATCAACAAGGTGAGAACCGAATGCGTATCCAACCCCCAAACTCAATGCGTGGCGATCTTCATCCGCCAGCAGTGGGGTAACCGTTTCATCGGGAATAGGTGACGGGATAAAAGCATAGCCCGCGCGGACAACCAAAGAATCCGTTGCAGCCCAGCTTCCACCAAGGCCAAAAGTAAAGGTGTCGTCCCAGTTATTAACTATTGTACTAGATGCGGGGCCGGTCACGAGGGTCTGCGTATCGTTTACCGACCACTGCAACCATTCGAGTTGCGTTTCAACTTGAATATCGTCTGTTAGCTGAATTCCATAGCCGATGCCTATAATATTGGGATACTTAATTGTAGTCTCAAAATCACCCGCACTCGCTCCGCCAAACGTAAAATCACCTTCGTAGTCGATATCAATCCGGCTGCGATAGGTGAAGGCCACGCGCTGGCGTTTGGTCGGTAGCCAGGTTACACCCATATTGCCCCCAATCCCCCAGCCATCACCTTCTGCCTCCGACTCGGTGAGGGGCACTGGAAAAGGCGCGGTTGCATTTAAAGCCCTCAACTCCAAGCTGGAATAAACCAAATCAAGCCCAACACCGACGAAGACCGTTTCATGAACAGGAAATGCGACCGTTGGATTGATGTTGATAAACATGATACTAGCTTCATAGGGAACAGGAGCGGGAGCTCCTACATAAGCAGCGATTGTAAAGTCCGTTGCCTGCCATGAAACGCCTTGTCCATATGGCGTATTGACGCCGAGCCCAGCGACCCAGCCCTTGTCCCCGATCGGCTGGGAATAATAGATATTTGGAAGAACGTTCCAGTCGCCATCAGACTCAACGCTCCCTCCGAGAGGAGGGGAATAGGTGGTTTCTGTCTGGGCAAATGTGGCGGCAACAACCAAAGAACGATTGGTTTGCATCCCCAGATTGGCCGGGTTGTAGGAGATGGCCGAGGCATCATCCACAAACACCATGTTGGCGCCCGATTTACCGATGCCCTCCGCCGTCGGCGGCGGATTCCGGTAACCATCGGCATATACGCCATGCACCATGGCACCCAATGTTAAAATGACCGCTATTTTGAGCCCGCTTCTATTGTGTTGTTTATTCATCTCCATGCCCCTTCATTTATCTGACAGCTAATCAGTCGCCTTTTTCTAGCAGAAGGTGTGCCATTTATCACCCGGTTAAATTGGTGGGTTATGTATTAAACTGGTTTTCCGTATCTTTTTATATATGGGCAACAGGGCTTTTTGACCGGATAACCGGATCGTCTGGACAAATTTACCCTAAAAGAACCTCTGTCCTGTCGATCCTCCTGCTTTTCTCCCGCCCTTGTCTTGCAATATCACAAGTCCTTGCAATGCAATACCATCAAAAGCAATTCCTCCATTGATAACCGCGATTCAATCCAGCAAATCCCTGTTATCCGGTCAAAATATTCCCGTTTTTTCTCCCCCACTAAAATCCGCGAATAGGCATTAAACTTGATATATGCGGCAGATTAGTGTTCACTGAACCGAAATATTGTATACGCAGTGGCCATTCATCTTTGAGCGTCTTTTCTTTCATGGGGTTAACGGAAAGCCCGTTTCATTGGCCTAGCTAAAAGGTGGGGATTTAACGCGTGATCGGCAAAAACAGAGTGGTCATAACCGGGGTTGGCGTGCTTGCCGCCAATGGCATCGGCAAGGATGCCTTCTGGAAATCCCTCCTCGCCGGCGAATCAGGCATCGGACTGATTACCTTGTTCGATGCAACCGAAATTCCATGGAAGCTTGCCGGAGAGGTAAAAGGATTTAATGTAACCGACCATATCGACAGCCGGTTTAAGCCTAAAAGGGAAAGCCGAAGCACGCAATTGGTAGCGGTGGCGGCCAAAATGGCCATGAAAGACGCCCTGCTAAACAACTCGACGCTTTCAGATGCATCACCGGTCCTGGTTACCATTGGAACAACTCTTGGCGGGTTGGACTTGGTTGAAACTCACAACAGGCGCTTGGAAAGCAAGGGAATGAACAAGGGATTGGTTTCCGTTTCCTATTGTCTTCATATAAAAGGAGCAAGCGTTATCTCCACCCTGCTTAACGTTCCAACAAGAATCGGAACCCTCTCTAATAGCTGTACTGGCGGGTTGGATGCCATCGCATCGGCATGTGCTTCTCTTCAGCGAGGAGAATCGGAAATTGCTTTTGCAGGAGGAACCGATGCTGCCATTATTCCTTCCGTAGTGACAGGACTTGGTTATGCGGGGCTCCTATCAACAACAGCCGACCATCCGAAAAAGGCGAGTCGTCCGTTTGATCTTCTCCGCACAGGAGGCTTTCTCGGCGAAGGGGCAGGCGTGCTGGTTCTGGAAACCCTGGAGCATGCCCATGCAAGAGGAGCAGAACCATACGCGGAAATAATCGGCTACAACTCTACTTGCGACTACATACTCGGACAAAAATACGGTTTCGAGCAGAGTATGCGTGGATGCCTCTCAAATGCCTCCTGCATGCCTAAGGATGTGTCCTATATTAACGCACACGGTTCAAGTGACGTTGCTCTAGACCAAATGGAAACGGATGCAATCAAGGCTGCATTCGGCGAACATGCCTATAATATACCCACAACTTCGATCAAAGCCGTGACCGGGAATCCCCTCGCGGCTGGAGGAGCCATCCAAGCCATCTCAACGTGCCTTTCCTGTGCTAACGACACAATTCCACCAACAGCCAACCTTGAAGCCCCGGATCCTTCATGCGATCTGGACTATGTGCCGAAAAAGGCTCGCAAACAAGTGCTTGATGTTTCCCTGATTAACAGCCGGGGAATCGGAGGGGTCAACAGCTCGCTCTTAATAAGGAATTGTCGATAGATGGGTGTTACTACACTATTCTTATCACTCGCCGTGCTTGTCGCGTTGGGTCTGGATATCGCGATTTTTGCGAACAACCATAACCGAAAAGCCAACCAAGCCTTCCTCGTTGCTTCAACATTCATGCTGTTATGGCTATCATCCAATCTTTTCATCACACATGCCCGTACTCCTGAAACAGCACATAGATTGCTCAATCTAGCCTTTTTTCTGGCGGCCTGCATCCCAACCGCCTTCCATTTTCTCCGCCTTTCGATAAAGTATCCTGACTCCAGCTGGCTAAAGATTTTCAAGAAATGCCGCATCCATATACTCGTCAATGCTTCCATTTCCCTGATTTGCTTTCATCCCGCTTTTATAAAATCAGTAACTATTGCCCTGGCAAAAAATGGAATGTTTATTGCCACTCCAAAGTATGGCTTCCTTTACGGCATATGGAACGTATATTTCCTGTTCGCAATCATATTCTTTGCCTACACCCTTTACAAAGATCGGAAAACTCTAGCAGGCACTCAGCGTATCGAGCTGGATTTCCTTGGATTTGCCTGCATTGCAGGTTTGGTGGTAGGATTATTGTTTGGCACGATCTTCGCTTTATTGACAAAATCCCACGCTTCAGTACCGGTCGCCCACGCCATCAGTGTATTGACATTAGTTAGCGTTGTTGCGTACGGAATCTCGACGAAGCACATACTGGATGTTGGGACGGTAATACAAAAGATAATCGCCTATACATTGCTGACAAGCTACCTCGTTATCGTGTACTTGGGAATATGGAGCCTCGCCAAATTTGTCCTCTTCAAATTTGCTCCAAATGGCGATCTTTTGGCTCAGATTACTGCGGCTGTCGGAGTGGCGTTTTCCATGGCGCCTGTACATGGTCGGTTTCAGAAAGTGGCAAGCAAGCTTGTTACCTCCCATGCCATGGATGTTCCCTCAACCATGAAAAAAGCCGGGGATATGTTCCAATCCGTTACCACAATCGATGCATTGCTTCAGCAATTTACAGACCTTCTCATGACCGCATTGAGCGCCGATGACATGAGAATCCTTTTGGCCGAGGATTCAGGATATGTTCAGCAATATCCCAAACAAGACTCTGACATCGTTCCCGTGCTCCCCAAGACGGCTACTGTTGCTGAAATGATTCGGGAAACGAAGGATCCCGTATGCGGTGATACTTTGCTTCGCATGAGGCAAACTCCAAACACCAAGAGCGTGCTCCGCGAACTTAAAGAACTAAACACCAGTGTTGCCGCAGGGGTTTTCGCGAAAACCGAATTGCATGGCATGGTGCTTTTCGGATCGCGGCGCGGAGGCCGCATCTACGACAAGAATGAGCAGGATGCCTTGCAGATTCTCTGCAACCAGTTTGCGGTGGCGCTGGAAAATGCGCAACTGTACACCGAGGTGCAGGATAGCAAAATCCGTAATGAAATCATGCTCGACCAATTAGTGAGCGGCGTGATTGTCGCCGACCCCGAGCGCAAGATTGCGCTGATCAACAACGAGGCGCAGCGCATAACCGGACTAACGGAGGGCCAAGCCCTTGGCCAAGGCATCGATTTGCTGCCGGAATCCATTTCCGAGGCATTGGAAACCACGCTGGCCACACAGAGTGGCTTGCAAAACACCAATGCGGCTTTGCTTTCCCAGAAGGAAGAAACAAGCACGCATGTGCGCATGGGTTCGGCCTACCTGCTTGGCCACGACCAAAAGCCAATGGGTGCGTTGCTGGTGTTTACCGATATGACCGAGGTCAAAGGTCTCGAGGAACAGGTGCGGCGCGCCGACCAGCTTTCGAGTGTCGGCACGTTGGCGGCGGGAATGGCGCATGAAATCAAGAATCCGCTCGTAACGATCAAAACCTTCACCCAGCTTCTACCGGAACGCCATGACGATGCCGATTTCCGCAACGATTTTTCCTCGCTCGTGGCGCACGAAGTCGAGCGGATCGACAGCATCGTAAACCAGCTCCTCAGCTTTTCAAAACCCCGGACACCCAATCTTGTGCCCATGAAACTGCACGATACCGTCGAAAAGACCCTCAAGCTGGTTCACGAACAGCTTTCCCAAAAGAACATAGCCCTGAACAACGGCCTCCAGGCAAAACACGACCTCATCTCCGGCGATGTCGATTTGCTGACTCAGGCCTTGGTCAACTTCAACCTCAACGCCATCGAAGCCATCGGGAGCGGCGGCACCATCAACGTAACCTCCTCCAACTGCACCTACCGATTCGCCCAAGGCGATAATCCGGATGACGCCATTTCAAGGTCCTGCATCCGGCTACAAATCAACGACACCGGCAAAGGCATTGAAAGGGATCAGCTTCAAAAAATCTTCGATCCGTTCTTCACCAGCAAGAGCGAAGGCACCGGCATGGGACTGTCCGTTGCCCACGGAATCATTCGAGAACACCATGGCGCAATCGAAGTGGAAAGCAAACCGGGCAAAGGCTCCACGTTCAGTATCTATATCCCGGTTCTCGAGGAGGATGCAGCCGCATGAAGACCTTGCCGTCATGCATCCTGTACAGCCGCGACGAGGAACTGGGCGATCGCCTCATCCGGATTGCCTCAAGCGTTGCCGCGGTGCAACCCATTGCAACGCAAGCTGAACTTGAACAGCAGTTTACCCAACTTGGCGACACCGTGCTGCTTGCCGATCTGCGCGCCCCGAACTGCCTTGAAGTCCTCTCCGAAATCAAAGTCAATTGGCCGCTGAGCGTCGTTATCGCCATGGGTGTCGACCGCTCCGACCCCATGCTCGCCGTCGAATGGCTCGACCCGTTTGCCACCACCGGAATGGAGCCGGACCGGCGCGAGTTCCAAGCGCTACTCAAGCACGCCGTGGAATGCTTCAAGTTGCGCCAAAAGTCCCACCTGCTCGAGGATGAGCTAGCCAAGCTCAACGCTCGGCAAATGGAATCCCAGCCGCAACCCCGCACGCCCTCTTCCGCCCCGCTGCAAAACTTCTCCAAGGCGCAGAAAAACTTCGACAACCTCGACGTGCTGTTCGACAGCGTCGTCGAAGGCCTTGTTTCCACAGCCCGTGTTTTGCGCGCCGGCATATTCATCAAGCCCGAGCACAAGGAGCAGTATGCCTTCCAGGCTGGCATGCGCTGCCTGCAAGCCACCGAAACCCTCGCCATCCATCAAGACAATCCGTTCGTCCAGTGGCTGGAAATGAACCCCCATCTGGTTTCCCGGCGGACGCTCGAAAACATACAAGACCCGGAAGAGCGCGCCATGCTCAAGCAGACGCTGGATTCGCTCGGGGCGGAAATCATTATCCCCCTCTATGCCACCGGTCATGTCCAGGGATGGATCTTCGTTGGCCAGCGCGCCACCGGAATCCCGTTCGATGTCACCGACCTTGAAGACCTCACCGGACTCGCCGCCCACATTTCAACCACCCTTGAGAAAGCGCTTCAATACGAAGAGACGGCACTTCAGAAGGCGCTTGCCGAAACCCTGCTCCATTCCATTCCGTTCGGTATTGTTGCATGCGATGAAAACGCAACCATTCGCTGGTTCAACAGCACGGCCCGCGAAATCCTGCAACCCGAAGCGGAAAAGATCATCGGCCAGCGCGCCGAAAGCCTTGGTAGCTACATAGCCGATATGCTGCACCGCGCCCTTGGAAACCGGGAAGAACATGCTACGAAGGAATGGACCGATCCGCGCACCAAGCGCACCCTTTCCGCTGAAACACGCTGCCTGACTGAAGAAGGATCATGCGTCGGAGCCATGATGATGCTCCACGACGTTACCGGCGCCAAGCTTCTCCAGGAAAAGGAAGAGCAGCTCGAACGCGCCGCCTTCTGGACCGATCTGGCCGCCAGTATGAGCCATGAGATCCGCAACCCGCTCGTCGCCATCAAAACCTTCTCCCAACTGCTGCCCGAACGCTACGACGACCCCGACTTCCGCGCCGAATTCGGCGAACAGGTCACTGCCGAAGTCGATAAGCTCAACCAGATCATCGGAAAAATCAACGGCTTCGCCGACCTCCCCCAACTCGTTTTCAAGCCCTTGGATATCCGCAGGCCCATCGAGAACGCCGTCACCCGGATCCAATCCGAGCTCAACCACGAAAACCTCAAGATCCACCTCTCGGCCGACGACTCGGCGCTGCAGATCAACGGCGATGCCGCCTCGCTGGAGGGATGCATCTACCACCTCCTCCGGAACGCCGCCGAAAACCTCGACAACAAGAAGGGTGCGCGCATCAATCTCAGCGTCAAGAGCCGCGACCCGGAAAACGGACAGGCAAAGGTCTTCGTCATCCTTGCCGACAACGGCAGCGGCATCGCTGAATCGGTTCGCGACAAGCTGTTCTCGCCGTTCAGCACCATCAAGGCGCGCGGCCTCGGCCTCGGCCTTCCGATCGCCAAACGCGCCGTGATCGACCACAACGGCCAATTGGACATCGAGACCAGCGAGAGCGGAACATCCGTCACCATTACCCTGCCCGCACTCGGCGAATCCTGAAGCAAAGACGGCCAAGCCCCCTTCGAAAACAATTCCACCGCATCCTTGCCAACCACTTTGCCCGGAATAGAATAGTGGCTGAGAGAGAGAAACCAAAGGAGGGTGTCATGAAACAGCTTCTTGCCGCAGTCGACTTTTCAAAAAACACCGACGCTGTCCTTCAGCAAGCGGCCTCCCTGGCCAAGGCGCTGGATGCCAAGCTGTGGATATTGCATATTGCCTCCGACGAAACCCAGGCCATGGCCTACGAAGCCTCCCAGTTTGCCGGCTATACCCCCGAATTCACCAGCATGCCCGGTGACGTGCAGCTTGCACGGGATCTTAGCGCCGAGGAATTCAAGCGCGAACACAGCCAGCTGCTCGCCATGTCCGCCAAGCTCCGGGAAGAAGGTACCCAGGCTCAGGCCATTCTGCTCAAAGGCGATGCCCCCAAACTCATTCTCGAAAAGGCTGCGGATCTGCAAACGGAGATCATCATCCTCGGTTCGCACGGCCATGGCCTGCTACATAAGGCGTTGCTTGGCAGCGTTTCCGAAGCCGTCATCCGCCACGCCCGCTGCAATGTACTGATCGTGCCTTCCGCCAAAGATTAGATTTCCCCATGCTACAAAAAATTATTACAAACGCCCTTGCAGGCATTGGATGCTCGGCCACGGAAGCCACCGGCTTGATTCAACTCGACGAGCAAGAACTCTTCCGCGCCGCCACGCAAATCCGCGAGGCCCACTTCGGGGTAGCCATCCAGCTCTGTGCCATCATCAATGCCAAAAGCGGCAAGTGCGACATGGACTGTAGCTTCTGCTCCCAAAGCGGCCACGCATCCACCGAGATTGAAGAATATCCCTTCATGCCCCCCGCCGAGCTTGCAGAGCAGATGCAGACCATCCTCGAAAATGATGACTGCCGCTGCAGTGTCGTCACCAGCGGCGGAAAACTTTCCGGCCCCGAACTCGCCACGCTCTTCGAAACCGCCGAAGGCATCGGCGATGCACCGCTATGCGCATCGCTCGGTCGCCTCACCGCAGAAGAGCTGACGCAGCTCAAACAATCCGGCATCACCCGCTTCCACCACAATCTCGAAAGCTCGCAAGCCTACTATCCGGAAATCTGCACCACCCAGACCTGGCAGCAGCGGCTCGACACCGTAAAGGCCGCACAAGCCGCCGGACTCGATATTTGCAGCGGCGGGCTCTTCGGACTTGGCGAAAACTGGGACGACCGCATCGACCTTGCCCTCACCCTGCGCGAGCTCGGTGTTGACAGCGTCCCCATCAACTTTCTCTACGCCCACGACGGCACCCCCCTGCGCGACACTCAACCCATGGAAGCCGCCGAAGCCCTGCGCATCATTGCCCTCTACCGCTTCCTGCTCCCCACCGTCACCCTGCGCATCTGCGGCGGACGCACCCACGTCCTCGGCGACCGCCAACCCGATCTCTTCGCCGCCGGCGCCAACGGCATGATGACCGGCAACTACCTCACCGTCGCCGGTTCCCAATACGAAGCCGACCACACCATGATCCGCAGCCTCGGCCTGGAGATCGTGACCTACTGATCGTAATGCGCGATGGTTGAAACGTGACGATTGAGGCGTGATTGAAATCCCCCTGTCGTAGAAGCGACGCCCTCGTCGCATTGCGGCAGTAATATGAAATCAATTTTAATTCGTATTGATTGAACCACGGAATACACCGAATACACTGAAAAAAAGAGCTGTTGATCAGGTTCCGTGTATTCGGTGGTTAAAATACCCTGACCGTTCCATTACTCGTCATTTCTCATTTTTCCCGGAATCGCGCTTGACCCCATTATGAGCATATGTTCATATCCGCGCAAATGGAGCCCCTTTTATGCCGCGCCCGATATCCCCAAGAGAAATTGAAGAGCCGCCGGAAGCCACCTGGTTCAAGCCCACGGGAATTCCCATGCGGGATCTTGAGGAGGTGGTGTTGACTTTCGATGAAATCGAAGCGATTCGCCTGGCTGATGCGGAAGGGCTCTACCAGGAGCAAGTCGCAGAGCACATGAAGGTTTCACGCCCGACGATCGGGCGGATTCTTGCCTCGGCCCGCCAGAAGATTGCCAAGGCGCTGGTGCAAGGAAAGGCTATCCGCATAGAGGGCGGAGCCGTCTATATCCGTAAAGGAAAAGGCGCCCGCCCCTACTGCCGCCGCAGACTCTCGTTCAATACCGAAACTAAAAAAGGAGACACCCCATGAAAATTGCATTTACCGCCACTGGCGATTCATTAGCTGCACCGCTCGACCCGCGCTTTGGCCGCGCACCCGGATTCTTGATTTACGACGACGAGGCCGGCTCGCTGAAAAGCGTCAACAACGAACAAAACCTGAATGCCGCGCAAGGAGCTGGAATCCAATCGGCGCTATTGCTTTGCAAGCAGGATATTGACTGCGTAGTAACCGGACACTGCGGCCCCAAGGCTTTCCAGACCCTGACCGCCGCCAACATTAAGGTCTATCCCTGCAAGGCCAAAACCATCGAAGAAGCCTATGCCCAGCTCAAGGCCGGCGAACTAACCGCCGCCGAGGCCGCCAACGCCGAAGCACATTGGGTCTAAGGAATTTCGAATAACGAACAAGGAACCGTAGAGCGCAGAAGTTACTACCTTCGTTATTCGACATTCCCTGTTCGATATTCTGCGGTTCCTCTTCTTAAAACTACACCATGAAAACCTACCTTGAATGCATCCCCTGCTTTGTTCGCCAGGCACACGACGCCTTGCGACAGGTTACGAATGATGAAGAACTGATGCATCGTGTATTGCGGCGCGTGCTGGTTGCTTCTGCCGAGTTCAAGATGGATCTTACGCCGCCGGAAATGGCACAGGCGATCCACCGGATTATTCGCGAGGAGACCGGCAGCCCCGACCCCTATGCGGAGATCAAGGCCAAGTCGACCGCCGTGGCGCTGCGGTTGGCCGAAGAAGCACGGCCCATGATCAACGGTGCGATCGACCCGTTTAAAATGGCGCTGCGTTTTTCCATCGCCGGAAACATTATGGATTTTGCGCTGACATCGAAATGGGATCAGATGAACCTCTCTTCCTTTTTGGACGATACGCGTCTGAAGGAGCTGGACGAAAGCGGAGTGGAAGCCTTGCGCGACGCCGTTGGTGCGGCGCAGAATATTTTCTTTCTGGGCGACAATGCCGGGGAGGCCGTGTTTGATCGGTTGCTGATCGAGCAGATGCCGCACGCCAAAGTAACTTATGCCGTGAAAGGGTCGCCCGTCATCAACGATGTCACCCTGAAAGATGCGCTGGATTCCGGGCTCGACCAAGTGGCCGAGCTGATGGAAAACGGAAATGATGCGCCGGGCACGATCCTTTCGCTCTGCCCGCCCGCCTTTCAAAAGCGGTTTGCCGAAGCGGATCTGGTGATTGCCAAGGGCCAAGCCAACTATGAAACGCTCAGCGAATCCGACCGCCCGCTCTTTTTCCTGACGCAGGTAAAATGTCCAGTCATTGGAAGGGACATGGACAAGCCGGTCGGCAGCTGGATCGTCCAATACCACGCGGGAGAGGCGCGGTGAAAAACAAACCCAACGAGACTCGTACGCCGTCACAAATCAATTGTCGGGATTTAACAGAAGGTCGCGAAGACAGAACCTGCTTTCCTTGCGCTCTTCTGTTAGAGGGGAATAGAGAAACATGCTCAACGATTATATGAAAACTATTGACGCGCGGCCGAAAAACTTCGGCCCGATGAAGGATGCATCGACCCGCGCCAAAATCACGGGGCCGTGCGGCGACACCGTGGAGGTGTGGCTACGGATCGACGGCGGGAAAATCCGCAAGGCCACCTATGTCTCCGACGGATGCGGATACTCCAACGCCTGTTGCAGCGCCGCCGCTAAGCTATCGGAGGGAATGTCCCCGGCGCAAACGGCGGAGCTGACGCAGGAAGCCGTCCTCTCCGCCGTCGGCCCCGTGCCGGAAGACCACCGTCACTGCGCGCTACTGGCGACCCTCGTCATCAAAAAAGCCGTGGCCGATTATTCTGCAAAACCCGCCAAACAATCGCTGAAACAAAAGCTCAAGCAATTTTTAAAATCGAAAACCCCGGAGAAAAACCATGTCTAGTTGCGCCACAGCAAACCCTGCCGCCACCGACGATGACCAAGCTGATGAAGGAGCTGCTGTCTCCAATCCTCGCCCTGTCGGAATCCAAAATTGCACCCAGAACAACCCTTAAATAACCAGGAGACAAAAAATGAAAATAGCCATCCCCACCGCCAACGGAAAACTATGCATGCACTTTGGCCACTGCGAAAAATTCGTAATGGTCGAAGTCGATCCAGAAACCAAAACCATCCTTGGGACAACAGAGCTCGATCCGCCGCCCCATGAACCGGGCGTGCTGCCGCGCTGGCTGGGCGGGCAGAGCACCGATCTCATCATTGCCGGTGGCATGGGCCCGCGCGCGCAGCAACTTTTCGAAGCGCAGGACATCGCTGTGGTTACCGGCGCATCTCCCGAAGATCCGGAAACGCTGGCGAAGGCCTATCTCGACGGTGCCCTTCAAACCGGTGCCAACGCCTGCGACCACTAATAAGGAGAAATTAAATGCCCCTGTTTGAATACCAGTGCAAAAAATGCGGCCACCGCTTTGAAGAACTTCAGGCAGGCGGTTCGGCAAAATCACCTAAATGCCCGAAATGTGCATCGGCAAGGACGGAGCGGCAGCTTTCCACCTTCAGCGCATCGGTTCACGAAGGGGGAGGCAGCTGCGACACAGGCAGCTGTTCCACCGGAACGTGCCCATTCGGTTGAATTTCGGAAACAATCCAACCGGAGAAAAACAATGAATGAACAAAAAAAAGCATCGCCGCCGCTCAAGCCCACGGCCTTGATAAATTTCAAGAAGACGGATGATGAGCTGGCCAAGATTGTCGGAAAAAACAAAGCGGTTGGAACCAGCTTCCAGCCCTCGCAACCCTAACCCCGAACAACAGGAGCCATCCGCAAAGCGGATGATAATTTGCAAAGCCGCGAAGCATAATTTTCCGAAGGAAAATAGGCCGTAGGCCGGTTCAATAACGACTAAAAGGAGAGATTCACCCATGAAAGCAACCGTTGATCCCGATCTTTGCATCGGATGCGCCGTGTGCGAACAAATCTGCGACACCGTCTTTGAAATGAATGGCGATGTGGCCGTGGAAAAAGTAGATCCCGTGCCGACCGATGCGGAGGATAGCTGCCGCGAAGCGGCGGAAGCATGCCCCGTGGACGCTATCGCAATCACGGAATAGAAAAACCCTTCCAATCCTTGGAAATTCCAAGGATTGGAAAAAACCAAGGAGCAGAAAAATGGAAGAAGCAAAAACAAACATGCCGTTGCTGGGGGATGTCTTCCCCGAGCTGACCGTGCAAACCACGCATGGCCCCATGAATATTCCGGGCGACCTGAAGGGATCCTGGTTTGTCCTGTTTAGCCACCCGGCGGACTTCACCCCGGTCTGCACAACGGAGTTCGTGGCCTTCCAAAAGCGGGTTCCGGAATTCGAGGAACTGGGCTGCAAGCTGATTGGAATGTCGATCGACCAGGTCTTCTCCCACATTAAATGGGTGGAGTGGATCAAGGAGGAATTGAAGATCGACATCACATTCCCAATCGTTGCCGCCAACGATGCGGTAGCCATGAAACTGGGCATGCTCCATCCGGGCAAGGGAACCAATACCGTCCGGGCCGTCTTCATTGTCGATCCGCAAAGCAAGGTTCGCCTGATCATGTACTATCCGCAGGAAGTCGGACGGAACATGGATGAAGTGGTTCGCGCCGTGAAAGCGCTGCAAATTGCCGACACGCAAGGTGCCGTTGCCGCAGGCTGGCCCGACAACGAACTCATCGGCGACCGGATCATTGTTCCCCCGGCAACCGATGTGGAAACCGCAAAAAAACGTCCCGATGAATACGAATGCTTCGACTGGTGGTTCTGCCACAAGCCGTTGGGAAAATAAAGATGAGGAACCCCGCCCCCAGGCGTGGAGGCGGGCTTGACTTCAATGGAGCGTAGAATAATGAATAAATCAGATGTATTGATTATTGGTGGCGGCCCGGCGGGTATCACCTTTGCCCGCAAACTGAAAAAGCTGAAACCGGAAACCACCATCACTATGCTACGCCCGGAAGCGCATTCGATGGTCTATTGCGCCATTCCCTACGCGATCGAAGGTCTGTTCGACCCTGCCAAGGTTTTCAAGAAAGACGAGCTCGTCACCGACATCGGCGTGGATCTTGTACGCCGCACGGTGGTAGAGGCAGATCTAAAAGCCAAGCGGGCGGTTGACGACCAGGGCGAAACGTACGAGGCCGAAACCCTCTTCATTGCAACCGGTGCCTCGCCCATCCGCCCGCCAATCCCCGGTGCAGACGCGGAAAATGTGCATACCGTAAAAACGCAACAGGACATGGAAACGCTTATTGCCAGCGCCCAGGGAGGTGCCAAGCGCGCCGTCGTGGTCGGGGCCGGAGCAATCGGCATCGAGCAGGCGCAGGCCTACCGCGAGCGTGGCATCGAAACATGGCTGATCGACATGGCGCCGCGCGTGCTGCCCGCCGTGCTCGACGAAGATATGGCCGAGGGAGTGCATCAAACGCTACGGGGCCACGGAATCAACCTCATGCTTTCCGCCCAGGTTTCCTCTTTCGAAAAAGAAGGCAACCGCGTGGCGCGCGTGCTCTTTGAAGGGGCGGAGCCCATCGCGCTCGATCCCGCCCGCGACTTTGTCTGCTTCTCCGTTGGAATGAAGCCGGACATCAAGCTCTTCGAAAACCAAGGGCTGGAAACCAATCGCGACGGCATTATTGTTGATAGCCGCATGCGAACCAACCTGCCCGGTATTCTTGCAGCGGGCGACTGTTGCAGCTACACCTCCCTGATCGACGAAAAGCCGATCGGCGGAAAGCTCGCCACCAACGCCGTTCCCATGGCCAAGATCGCCGCCCGCGTGCTGGCCGGCAAGGATGATGAATATCCTGGATTCGTCAACGGCGCGGCCACCTGCGCCTACGACCTGCGCATGGGAGCAACCGGCTTCACCGAAGAGCTCGCCCGCCAGCGGGGGTTCGACGTGGTGGTCGGCTGGGGCGAAACCACCACCCTCTTCCCGATGATGCCCGGTGCGGGCAATCTGAAGGTAAAGATTGTTGCGGATGCAAAGGATCTGCGGATTATCGGCGGACAGGTCGTCAGCACCCTATCGACGACCGACAAGGTGGATGTGCTGTCTCTCGCGATCCAGCACCGCACCACGCTCAAAGGCCTCTCCAAACTAAGCTACAGCTCCCAGCCTTGGCAAAGCTTTTTCCCCGCCCGCAGCGCTATTGTGGAAGCCTGCGAAAACGCCCTCGACAACTTTGCAAAGCAGCAGGAGGCCGTCGACTATCCCGCCATGCCTCAATGGGTGTAGAAAATGAATAAGGTAATTCGTACAGAACCACGGTCCAAGCAACGCCCTTGGCCTTCTGGCAGCCTATGTCGGCTTCTATATCGGAACCCTCCTTTCATGACTAACCTAAAAACAACGAAACCCGAGGAAAAAACGTGAACACATACGATGTAGTTATCATTGGCGGAAATCCAGCCGGGGGCACCGCCGCCGGAGCGGCAAAGAAACTGAACAAAGGCAAATCGGTTCTGGTGATCCGCAAGGAACCCGATGCCCTCATTCCCTGCGGTATTCCCTACACCTTCGGCACGCTCGACTCCGTTGAGGACGATATCAAACCGATCGCACCGGCGAAAAAAGCGGGCATTGAATTCCTGATCGACAAGGTGGTGGCAGTCGATACCGAAGCCAAAAGGCTCACGCTCAAAGAAAGCGAAGAGGTGGCCTACGACAAACTGATTTTCGCAACCGGATCGGAACCGATTGTTCCGCCGATCCCCGGTCACGACCTCGATGGCGTCGT
>DAOUQA010000237.1 GCA_030625905.1 Kiritimatiellales bacterium
TGGAAGCAAAGTTAGCCTAGATGAGTTTAGTAAACTGAATGAATCAGGCGGAACTATCGCAATGAAGCTTTATGTTGATGAATCTGGACAAACTAATTACATAGTCGTCGATGTAGAAAAATAACTGGCACAAATCGGGTATCCGATCCAGCCGCGCATGTATTCGCGGAGTTGAACCATTCCCTTTGGTCATTATTTACTGCGTAAATTATCTTTCCGCTTCGCTTCAAGGCTGCCGGTGAGTTCTTTGATGCGACGCTTGAACTGAATTTCGGACTTTTGGCTCCAGCGGATCTTTCCGCGTATGATATTGAACCCGAGAAAGGTGCATTCGTCGAGTCGCGCAACCTTGCTTTTGGTCTCGTTGACCTCCAGCTTGAGTTCACGCTCCAAGAACTTCCGAATGCTCGAAAACACCCGGAAAAGGGGTCAGCCGATGAATTTAAGAATCAAGGGTTTTGTGAGAAAAAAAAAGAGAAGGGAAAGATGGCATTTTCTAGAATTCATAGACCTCTTTTTTCTGAAAGAGAATCTTTCGGGAGAATGACAAACTGCCTGCGCACCATCGGCGCGCTATCCACCGGTGCCTCGATACCGATCTCCGCACGGTTCACCTGGTTGCCGAAACGCTCTTGAACCATGTTCACAATCCGGTCGTAGACCGCGCGATACTCCTCCCTCCGCACATCCATGTCCGTCACGAGATCGAACGATATTCCATAGGGGGGCTTATCCCCTTCCGCACGAAGGTCGTGGAAACCGGTTAATTCGGAGTCGCACCGGACGTGGTGCTTCAAGGCCTGGTGCAGATCCCCGAAAAGCGGATGCGAACGATCCACGGGATCGACGTGCGTCACTGCCCGCCATTCCATCTGTGTTTCCACGGCACTTTCGGCCACTTCGGCGATGTGGTGCGCATCGATCACCGTCAGATTGGCGGCCACTTCGATATGGAACGAAACCATCTTCACGTCGCCATACTGGTGAACCATGATTTCATGTACCCCGAGCACACCGTCCACTGCATCGACGATGCGATGGATTGCATCGACCTCTTCGGGATCGGGCTTCTTGCCCAGCAGGATATCGATGGCCTCGCGGGCATACTTGATTCCGGTGAAGAAGATAAAGACCGCCACGCCGATGGCCGTCCATCCATCCAAGGTCCTCCAGCCCATGCGCGAGCCAACCAGCGCCACCACCACCAGCAAGGTGGCCGCCACATCAAACGCATGGTTCCATGCATCGGCCTCCAGCACATGCGACCTCGAAAGCCGGGCCAGGCTACGCGCAAACACCGCCAACCAAACCTTGAGCACAACCGTGGCGCCCACGGCCATCAGGAGCCACCATGGCGCATCGACCGGTTGCGGGTCGAGCAGCCGAACCACCCCCGATTTCGCCACCTCGACCCCCACCACTAGCAACGCAATCGACAACACCAACGTCGCCACCGCCTCGATCCGGCCATGCCCGAAGGGATGCTCCTCGTCGCTCGGCTTGCGCGACCACTGGAAACCCAGCGCAACCACCAAGCTACTGCCCATGTCCGTCAGGTTGTTGACCGCATCGGCCAGTAGCGACACACTGCCTGAGACCAGCCCGAGCCAGCCCTTTACCGTGCAAAGCACCAGGCTCATCGCCGTACTCGTCCACCCTTCAAGCATCCCCAAGCGCGTGCGGTTCTCGTGGCTGTCCGGCGCGGAATCTGGATCGAGAATCCGCCGTAGCAGGAAGTCCATTCCCGGGCAGAGCATCTTGTGTTCTTCTTTGTTCATGGTTCCTACTCAGGCGGATCGGACAGATAGAACCTATCCGACCGATCACGCAACTTGTCCCGCGAAGCAGGATTACAAAAAAACCGCCCTTTTCAGGATGCTTTTAAACATAGCCTTCAACGGATTGAAAGTCTACTTAACCTTTTCCACCTTGTGTCCTACCGTTCTATTGGACTTTGACTACTCTTCCTTCTTGAAGGAAACCTCTTTTTTGCTCATCCGCTTGACCCAATAGATCCAGTGGTTGTCGTCAAGATCAGGGGTCATGTGGGATGGTGCTTTCATTCCTTCTGATTTAGTTCCAAATAACCCGCCGCACAATCCAGTGCTGCGCCGGTAGGCGTGTTCCCGAAAAACGGCGCGCGGCTTTTTTCCGGAATCTTCAGTTGTGTTCCACCCACCTGCCTATCAACAAGGAAAAAGGCTGCCCCCTCGCCGGGGACATATGCGGGGGGATCATCCATCCGCACCTTGCCATCGGCGGCGATGGGGAGCTTTTGGGAGCAGATATACTCCATTACCGTACCGCACTCGTCACCCGCACCGAGTAAAACCTGATCGCACCGCCCCTCGTCCAGCCACGCTTGCGCCAGCGCAACCGCCTGTCCAAACGGATCGCAAAAGCCCGTTATCGTCCAGGTCGGCCCCTTGATCCCCAGCGCACGGGAAATATAGGAGACCGCCGCATTATGCACCGAGTTGGAAAAAATGGTTGGCGACACCCCGCCATCGCCATAGTCGATGATATCGTCCTGAAAACGGAACGTCGTATTGTGCGGCCCAAACGCCGTGGCAAAAACGATCCCGACGCGCTCCGGGTTTTCAAATTTAATTCCACTATCCACCACCGCGTCATGCGCCGCCAGCGTCGCCATCTTCGAGAAACGATCGGCCCGACGCATCCCGCCCAGCACCGCCTTATCCTTCAGCGTCTCCGCCGCAACAGCATAGACCGGGAAAAGTTCCTTCTGAAATGGAACCTCGATAAATTCCGGCGGCTTCCAATCCTTGGACACGAAGCGAGGCTGACTCGAAGAGTCAGCAGTGAATCGGCAAACCGCGTCCTTCCCCCGCCCCCGCGCACAAACCAAGCCTGTTCCAAGAATCTTCATTCCGTTGCATCCCGTTTGGTTCGGTATTTTGCACACCATTCCTTCACCATCATCCCCACGTCACTATCTTCGTTCCCATCCACCTTCCCTGCAAATCCGGGAATTCCCGCTGGATATCGGCAGAGAGCTGCTTAATGACCGCCGCTCCCCAACCTTCGATATTTTGTCGTTCGGCAATCATTCGTCCGACATCCCAG
>DAOUQA010000126.1 GCA_030625905.1 Kiritimatiellales bacterium
GCCGTAACAGGCCAGTGTAGTGAAAGCGATGGTTATGAATGTGAGTTTATATAGCTTCATAATTTTATAAATGGAACGATTAGGGTTTTATCCCTCCTGCCTCCCATGAACTCCAAAATCCATTGCAGGAGTTGAATGGCAGGATGGATATGAGGGCACCCTCAAGGTGCCATCTTGATGTTGGACTGAGCCTCTCGACCACGGCCAACCTATCTATGGGGATTGTATGGAACCCCGAGCTCCGATTCCATGATTTTCTTTATATTCCTTTCCAATGGCTGGAAGGGATGAAAGAGGTTGGGCAAGGAGACCATGGATAAACGAACCTTCACGGGGAGTTTTTGAAGGATGGGGCGGCTTGTTTTCCCGATCAGGGCGCACGTTCGGGCAAGGCGTGCGGAGGTGCCTTTTTTTAGAAGTCTGGATGTCGCGGTTCGCTTTCATGGGATTTAGGGCGGGCGTTCGGGGTGCGGTAGCGGGCAGGCGACGAGCTTGCCTTTGCATTTTGGGCAGCGGGTGACATCGAGGCCAGTGAGGCGCAGGATTTTCTCGGGTGTGGTTTCCTTGGGTTCGTCGTCGGACGGTTCGGGCGGAGGTTGCATGCCGAGCGCGGAGCGGATCGTGATGAGCGCCCCCCGTTTGTTGGTGTTGGCGAGGAAGCCGAAGCAGCGGATCTTCATGAAGTTGGGCGGCAGGATGTGCAGCGTGAAGCGGCGGAGGAACTCGAAGGCGTCGAGGGTAACGAGGTAGGTTTTATTTTTCTTTCGGTTCTTGGCGGTGAAGGTGACTTTGTCGTGGGCGATGCTTTTGATGCGGTGGTTGGAGATCGCGACGCGGTGGGTGTAGCGACCAAGATAGTCGAGCACTTGGGCGGGGCCGCCGAAGGGGCGCTTGGCGTAGACGTTCCAGCTCTTTTTCTTTTGGGTGGAGTTGAGCAGATGCTTGAAGGCGGGGGGATCGGCGAGCGGCACGAGCTGGCCGTGGAACTCCAGCTTCCCGGCCTTGAATACGCGTAGCAGGTGGTCTCGGTATTTAGCGGCAAAGACGTTGCCGAGTGCGCGGACGGGAAAGAGGAAGCGGGCTTGCGGTGGGTGGATGAATTCGGTGCCGCGCAGGACGCCTGCGGGGAGGATGATGTGCAGGTGGAAGTGGTCGCGCAGCTCCTGGTTCCAGGTGTGCAGGACGGCGATGAAGCCGGGCTGGCCTTCGAGCTTCCACTTCGGGTGCCGGGCGAAACCGGCGAGGGTTTCGTTGGCGCTTCGGAAGAGCAGGCCGAGCATGAGGCGCTTGTTCTGGAGGATGAGCGGATTGAGTTCGTGCGGCAGCGTGAAGACGCAGTGGAAGTAGGGCACGTCGAGCAGGTCGGCCTTGCGCTTTTCAAGCCACTCCTGCTTGGCGGTGGTCTGGCACTTCGGGCAGTGGCGGTTGCGGCAGGAGTTGTATGAAGGCCGCTCGAAGCCGCAGCCGGGGCAGCGGTCGAGATGCCCGTCGAGCGCGGCGGTGCGGCAGATCCGGATCAGGTTGAGCGCGGAGCAGACATGCGGCGGCTGGGGATGCGCCGCAAGGAACGCATCGCCATACTCGCGAAGCACATCCGCCGCCTCGAAGCGGGGGCGGGACATGGCACTTCCTCCTACAGACTGTCGAGCGGCGAGCGCACGCTTTGGAGGTGTTCGCGGGAGATGTGGATGTAGCCCGAAGTGGTCTTGATGGCGGAGTGACCCATCATGCGCTTGAGCTCGAAGATGTCCGCGCCGGCCTCGAGCAGGTGCGTGGCGAAGCAGTGGCGCAGGGTGTGTATGCCGCCGTGGTCGATGCCCGCGCGGTTGCGGACGAGGTAGAAGGTTTTCTGGGCGGATCCGATCGGCATCGGCTTCGCCCGGTCGCGCCCGAAGAAGAGCCACTCGCCCGGGTGGAAGCAGCGGTAGTAGCTGCGCAGCTCGGCGAGCAGGCGCTGCGGAAGAATCGTGTACCGATCCTTGCGGCCCTTGCCTTGCTCAACCCGAATAAGACTGCGCTGCGACTCAATATGTTCGGGCCTGAGCACCACGACTTCGCTCACCCGCAATCCCGCGCCATAGACGCACATCAAAAGCGCGCGGTGCTTCGGGTTTTGCGCCGCCGCGAGCAGGTTGGCCACCTGACCCTTCGAGTAGGCGCACGCGCGGAAGGTCACCTTGCGCCGCGCCGGCACCCGCAGATCCGCCCGGGGGCGTGCGAGCACCTTTTCAAAAAGGAAGCGAATAGCCGCCAACGCCTGGTTGACCGAGTTCCACGCCAGCTTGCGCTCCTCGATGAGATAGAGCAGGAAATCCTGCACCTGCTCGTTGGTTAGCCGATCCGGGGAACAATGGCAGTGTTCGCCCAGCCGTGCCAGCCAGTCGATGTAGGTTTTGATGGTACGCTCGGAATAGTGGCCAAGCTTGAGGGTGTCGATGGTACGTTGCCGCAAGGGTGTTGTGTTCATGGAGAATCTCCGGTTCTTCCCGGCACTCTTCATGAATACCGGTGCGAACGGGAGTCTTGCTCCAAATGAATGTTTTGGCGAGAGCCTGACGCGGAGCGGCTTAGTTCAACAGTGGCATCAGCGGAAAGTTTTCCATATATGCCCCTTATGGGATGGACGGTTTTTCCACAGATGACCGCATTAAACGGGCAAACATGGAAAATCGACCGTCTTACTTTCCACATATGACCCCAGGTTGAATTTCGTGAACTGTTCTCGTTGGTCACTATTTGCTCCGCAAATTATTTTTCCGCATTCGCTCCAAAACCACATATGCCCACATTAAACGGGTAAACATGGAATTGAGAGACACATCTTTTTTCTCCGTTGCAATTCTCACGCCCCCCTCAAGATATCCGCAAAGAAGTCATTGCCTTTGTCGTCGGTGAGGATGACGGCGGGGAAGTCGACGACTTCGATCTTGCGGACGGCTTCCATGCCGAGCGCTTCCATGTCGACGATTTCGACGGACTTAATGTTTTTCTCGGCGAGCAGGGCGGCGGGGCCGCCGAGGGAGCCGAGGTAGAAGCCGCCGTGCTTTCGGCAGGCGTCGGTGACGTTTTGGCCACGGTTGCCTTTGGCGAGCATGATCATGGAGCCGCGTTGGGCTTGGAAGCCGTCGACGTAGGGATCCATCCGCTGGGCGGTCGTGGGGCCGAACGATCCAGAGGGCTTGCCTTTGGGCGTTTTGGCGGGGCCAGCGTAGTAGACGGGATGGTTCTTGAAATACGCAGGCATCTCTTCGCCATTATCCAGCATCTCCTGAATCTTGGCGTGGGCAATGTCGCGCGCGACGATGAGCGTGCCGTTGAGCCGCAGGCGGGTGAGAACGGGATATTGCGATAGGTCGGCGAGGACTTTCTCCATCGGGCGGTTGAGGTCGACGACGGGCGCATCGTCAGTTTCCTGACCGAGGTTGGCGGGGGCATATTTGGCGGGGTCGTGTTCGAGCTGTTCAAGGAAGACGCCGTCGCGGGTGATCTTGGCCTTGATGTTGCGGTCGGCACTGCACGAGACGCCGATGCCGACGGGGCAACTGGCGGCGTGGCGCGGCATGCGGACAACACGGACGTCGTGGCAGAAATACTTTCCGCCAAACTGCGCACCAATCTTTGAGTCCTGTGCCATCTGGAGAATCATGGTTTCCCATTCGAGGTCACGGAAGGCGCGGCCGGAGGCATCGCCGGTGGTGGGCAGGTCGTCGAGCGCACCGGCGGAGGCAAGCTTGACGTATTTCATCGTCGCCTCGGCGGAGGTGCCGCCAACAACGACGGCAAAGTGGTAGGGGGGGCAGGCGGCGGTGCCGATGTTGAAGAGTTCGGCCTTGAGGAATTCGGCGAGGGTTTCTTCGGTGAGCAGCGATTTGGTCTTTTGGAAGAGAGTTGACTTGTTGGCGGAGCCGCCGCCTTTGGCGATGAAGGTTAGCTCGTATTCCATACCGGTGCCGGAATAGATGTCGATCTGCGCGGGCAGGTTGTTGCCGGTATTCTTTTCCTTGGTCATGGAGAGCGGGGCGATCTGGGAATAGCGCAGGTTGAATTCCTGGTAGCAGCGGTGGATGCCGTTGGAGAAGGCCTCCTTTTCGTCGAAGCCCGCGGTCCAGATCTGCGCGCCCTTGGTTCCAACGACGATGGCGGTTCCGGTGTCCTGGCAGGTGGGTAGCTCGCCATAGGCGGCGATGACGGAGTTTTCGAGGAAGGCTTTGGCGACGAACTTGTCGTTCTCGCTGGCGTCGGGGTCGGCGAGGATCTTAGCAACCTGATGCATGTGGTCGGGGCGGAGATAGAAGGAGGCATCGTGGAAGGCTTCGTAGGCAAGCTGTTCGAGTGCTTCCTTTTCAACGACGAGCACGTCCTTGCCGTTAAACTGCTCGACGCGTACGCCGTCGGGGGTAACGAGGCGGTAGGGGGTGTCGTCGCCGCTGTGCTGGATGGTCGGGGTGTAGGCGTAGTCGGGCATAATGGGTCTCCGTTGTGTAATGTGGTTCTTACCACAGATTTCCTAGCGCAGCGGAGCCGCAACTAAATATTTTTTATCCCGGAGGTACAGAGGAAATGGGCAAAATAGGGGCTCTTAACCCTTCAAACCCACTGTTTCAGGAGGATTTCTGACGGGTTTCGAAAAAAAAAGGGGGGAGGGGAAATAGGCACAAAAAACCGTTGCACAAACAGGGGATTGGGCATATACCACCGTTGGAGGGCGACAGTTATGGTGAATGACTATGTAGAGGAGGAGCTCGTTGTGCGCCCGATTCACGGAATGCAGCTTTCCGAGGGGTATATCCGGAAGGAGAACTCCAAAGGTTTCTTGGGGAGCCTGCCGGGACTTCTGCCATCGAGAGGCAGGACGAAAGAAGAAGTCCGGGTGCGGTTGGAACGGGAGGCCAAGGCGTATTACGGCGACGATGTCATTGTTGAGATCGCGCCCCAAGCGCTCGCAAGCTAGTCCGGCCCACCCGCCGCTTTCCGTTAGTCTGGGTTTGTGATCGGCTCGTTTCGTGGTACAAGTTCCCAATGCTTGAAAACGGGAAGATGCAATGACGCTTGAGGAGTTCGGATTCGGTTCATGGTTCCGCGACCAACTTGATCCAGACCATGCGGACGGTTTCGTGGTGGCTCGTGTGACGGCGGTGCACAAGGGCGAGTGCGAGGTATCCGACGGCGAAGCAACCCATTCGGCCAAAACAACCGGCCGCCTGCGCCATCGTGCCAAGTCCAAGCTCGACTATCCCACCGTTGGCGACTGGGTGCTCGTCAAGGATTTCGACCACGAGGACTTCGGCACCATCCAATCCGTGCTCAAACGGCAGTCGGAGCTTAAGCGCAAGACTGCCGGGCGAACCACTCGCTACCAGCTCGTTGCCGCCAACATCGACACCGCCTTCATCATGCAGACCCTTGGTCCGGGCTATAATCTCCAGCGGCTGGAACGCTACTTGGTAATGGTCAATGAAAGCGGCATCGAGCCGGTTGTCCTGCTGAGCAAGTCGGATCTATTGCCTCCAGAGCAACTCGCGGTCAAGATTGCCGAGGTGGAGGAGCGAATCCCCGATGTCTGCCTCTATGCCTTTAGCAATGTCGATCAGGCTGGCCTCGACGAAGTGAGGGCACTTTTCGAGCCGGGCCGTACCTATTGCGTTATTGGAACTTCCGGGGTGGGGAAGACCTCGTTGCTCAACAACCTGCTTGGCGAGGAGGACTATCTCTTTACGCTTCCTGTTCGCGAAAAGGACGGCAAGGGGCTGCATTCCACCACTTGGCGCGAACTGATCACGCTCGACAACGGTGCGCATGTGGTCGATACCCCCGGTATGCGTGAACTGGGCAACATGGACGTCAACGAAGGGATCGATGAAACATTCGACGACATTTCCGCGCTGGCTGCCCGGTGCAAATTCAACGACTGCTCCCATGTCGGCACACTCGGTTGCGCGGTGGTTGAGGCCGTTGAGCGCGGCGAAATTCCCGAGGCGCGCTACAACAACTATGTCCGCCTCATGAAAGAGGCCGCCTTCCACGAACAGTCCGCGCTGGAAAAGAAGGATCAGGACAAAAAGCTCGGGCGCTTCTATCGTTCCGTGCAGGGCAGCAATCGAACAAGAAAAGGAGATTGATTTGCAACCACAAAAGGCAAACAGCGAGCAAGAAAATGGGCGAGGAGCGCAGGGCTACGGGAAAGAAATA
>DAOUQA010000098.1 GCA_030625905.1 Kiritimatiellales bacterium
CGGTGAAAATGCGCTGGAAGTGGTAAAGGGCGTTCGGAAAACGCTGAAAGACCTCGAACCCAGCTTCCCCCCCGGACTGAAATACCAAGTGATCTACGACAACACCGACGTCATCAAAGCCTCGATCAAGGAAGTGGTTGAGACCCTCTTCATCACGTTGATTCTCGTGATCCTGACCGTCTATGTTTTCCTGCAAAACTTCCGCGCCACCATTATTCCCTCCGTCACCATTCCCGTCTCGCTCATCGGCACCTTCGCGGCGCTGTCCGCCATGGGATATTCCATCAACCAGTTCACGCTCTTCGGGCTCGTGCTGGTGATTGGTATTGTGGTGGACGACGCCATCGTGGTGGTGGAAAACTGCACCCGCCTAATCGACGAGGAGGGCATGGAGCCAAAAGCCGCCGCCAAAAAAGCCATGACCGAAATCTCCGGCCCCGTCATTGCCACCACGCTCGTGCTGCTCTCCGTATTCATCCCGACCACCTTCATGGCCGGTATCACCGGGCAGCTCTTCAAGCAGTTTGCCGTAACCATCTCCATCGCCACCGTCTTCAGCACCATCAATGCCCTGACGCTCAGCCCCGCCCTCTGCGGCATCCTCTTGCGCCCATCCAAGACCGGCGAACGAAAAGGTTTCTTCGGGCTATTTAACCGTTCGATGGACGCCACCAAGACCGGCTATCTCAAAGTGGTTAACGGCGCCCTGCGCAAATCCATGGTCGGACTCCTGATCTTCATTGCATTGTCCGCAGTGGCCTTTATCGGCATGGGCAATCTGCCCGGCGGTTTTGTTCCGCAGGAAGACGAAGGCTTCTGCATGGTCAATGTATTGCTTCCGGAAGCCTCATCGCTCGAACGCACGCAAGCCTTCCTCGATCAGGTGAACGAAATCATTGGCGAAACCGACGGGATGCGGGACTACATGACCATCTCCGGCTACTCCATCCTCGACGGGGCAGCCATTCCCAACGCCGGCTTCAGCGTGATGGTCTTCAATAATTGGGACGACCGCGGCCCGGAGGAACATCAATCCGCCATCCTCAAAAGTCTCAACATGCGTTTTTCGCAGCTTAAGAACGGCATTGCCTTCGCCTTCCCGATGCCCTCACTTCCAGGGGTTGGAATGTCCGGCGGCCTCGTGATGCAATTGCAGGATCGCGGCGGAGTGGGCATGAGCACCCTCCAGCAGGTGGCCGATGAATTCATGAACGACGGAAACTCCCAGGCGGGACTCGAAGGCATGTACACCACCTTCCGCGCCAACGTGCCCCAACTGTTCATCGATATCGACCGCGACCAAGTGCTCACCAAGAATGTAGCGATGAGCTCCGTCTTCAACGCCCTGCAATACTATTATGGATCGGTCTACGTAAACGACTTCACCTACATGAACCGCGTCTTCCAGGTCAAGGCCCAGGCCGCACCGAAATACCGGGTCGACGCCGACCAGATCCGCGACATGGAAATCCGCAACCGCGATGGCAAGATGCTGCCGCTCGGCTCCGTTATGTCCGTGAAGGAAATCCTCGGCCCGCAATCCATTGTCCGCTACAACATGTATCCCTCCGCCAAAATCATGGGACAGCCCGGCGAAGGCTTCAGTACCGGGCAAGCCATGACCATTGTCGAAGACATGTCGGAAACCAAACTGCCCGCCTCGATGGGTCTGGAATGGACCGAGCTCTCCTATCAGGAAAAAGCGGCGCAAGGCGGCACAAATATAATCTATGTACTCGCCATCATCCTCGTCTATCTCGTGCTTGCCGCGCAGTATGAAAGCTGGAGCATTCCGGTCTCCGTCTGCCTCTCCGTCCCCACCGCCCTGCTCGGTGCGGTCATCGCGCTGTCGGTCGGAAAAATGAGCATGGATATCTACGGCCAGGTCGGTATCGTCCTCTTGATTGGCCTCTGCACCAAGACCGCGATCCTGATCGTCGAATTCGCCAAGGTGGAGCACGATAACGGCAAAAGCGTCTTCGATGCGGCCATGAATGCCGCCAAGCTGCGCTTCCGCGCCGTTTTAATGACGGCCTTCTCCTTCATTCTCGGCGTACTCCCGCTCCTGCTCGCCTCCGGCGCCGGCGCCGAAAGCCGCAAGGTGCTCGGTACCACGGTATTCGGCGGCATGCTCGTCGCCACCGTCGCCAGCCTCATCTTCGTCCCCATGCTCTACTACATCGTCCAGAAGGCCGCCGAGCGCAAAAAATCTGCTCCGGAAAAGGTGGAGGAAAACTGACCGTTATCAGAGCCGCTTGCAAAACCCCATAACGGTGTAGAGCGCGGTTGCCGTTCTCTTCGATCACTGCTTTCCCGTGGAAAGCCTCGCTTCGCGTCCCGTCTGCGGGAGCGTGCTTTTCGCGCATCATGTTCCACCTGAACAATGCGTGCTCCATCAGAATGGAAGCACGCACTACACCGTTATAGGTTTAGCCAGAGGTTTTGCAAGTTCCTCAGTGGTTTCAAGGGATGAATGCGTTTGACGCGGTTCGGGGAAACCCGCAAAATCTCGCACCAATATGAAACAGGAAAAAGCGACCGTTGTTGAACACCATAATTTCCAGGGCGACTACCGCATTCTGCGCCTTGCCGCCCCGGCTGTCGGGCCACTGGTGAAACCGGGGCAATTCCTTGAACTACGGGTTCCCCGGCTAGACGACCGCATCCTACGCCGCCCGTTCAGCATCTACAAGGCCGATGCCGAAGGTGCGAGTATCCTCTACAAAACCGTTGGACGCGGCACCGAAGCGATGGTTTCGTTGCAAGTCGGCGACGAAGTCGACATTATCGGGCCGCTTGGAAATGGATTCCCCGAATTGACCAAGGGCAAGGTTCCCGTGCTCGTGGCCGGGGGCTACGGCAATGCCGCCCTCTACCTGAAGGCGAAGGAATCGCCAGTGAAAGGTATTGCCTTTTTTGGCGGCCGCACGGCGCAGGATATTCTCTGCATCGAGGAGTTCCAGGTGTTGGGCTGGGATGTGCGGCCCGCGACGGACGATGGATCGCTCGGAACCAAGGGGCTGGTTACGGCCTCGTTCGATCCATGGATGGCGGAGCAGGAAAATGTCCAATCATTGGAGCTTTTTGTCTGCGGCCCCAACCCGATGCTGAAGGCCATGGGCGACCGCGCGATCGAGCACGGTTTCACGGCGTGGCTTTCGATGGATAAAAACATGGCCTGCGGCGTGGGGGCGTGTTTGACATGCGTAATCAAGCGCAAAACCACCGATGGCTGGGAATGGGCGCGCTGCTGCAAGGACGGCCCTGTCTTTGAGTCCAGAGAGATTCTCTGGGAGGAATAAGGAACCACAGATAAACCCAGCGCGGCAAAGCCGCAACCAAAATAGAGTCCACAGATTACACAGATGTTCACAGATTTTCGAATCTGAGTAATCTGCGAAATCTGTGGATACAAAAATACACATAGAAAAAAGAAGTCGGCGGATAGTAGCACGGACAGACACTGATCCAAATCCGGGTTCTTCCGTGTTGATCCGTGGCAAGGAAAAGGCATTAAGCAATGAGTGTTGCTCTGGAAATTAAAATCGGTTCGATGGAGATGAAGAACCCGGTGACGGTGGCATCGGGGACGTTTGGCTATGGGCCGGAGTATGCCGATCTGGTGGATCTAAACCGGCTGGGCGCGATTACCGTGAAGGGCATCGGCCCGGAAGAGCATGTGGGCAACGCCACCCCGCGTACTTTTGAAACGCGCGGCGGCATGCTCAATGCCATTGGCTTGCCGGGGCCGGGCGCAAAGGGCTTTATCGAAAAGTATGTGCCGTTCCTTGCGCCATATGATGTTCCGGTGATCGTGAACATCTGGGGAAAGGGCATGGAGGACTATGGAAAAGTGGTCGAAATGCTTGATGCCGAGGATACGGTTTCGGCCTACGAGATCAACCTTTCGTGCCCGAACGTGAAGGAGGGCGGCTCGGCCTTCGGGACGGATACCGATTCGTTCTCGCGCGTGATCGAGCTGGTGCGCGGAAAAACGCAGAAGCCGATCATCCCGAAGCTGGCACCAAACGTTTCCGATATCGGGGCATTTGCAAAGGCGGCGGAGGATGGCGGCGCGGACGCGATTTCGATCATGAATTCCTACCCGGCCATGGCGATCAATATCGAAACGCTCGAACCGGAGCTGGCGAACCGCACAGGCGGACTGAGCGGCCCGGCCATCAAGCCGATCGCGATCAAGCTGGTGTGGGATGTAGCGAAGGCGACAAAACTCCCCATCATTGGAATGGGCGGCATCTACGAGCCGGAGGACGCGATTGAATTCATGGTTGCAGGCGCAAGTGCCGTGGCTGTGGGCACGGCCAACTTTACAGATCCCTCGACGGCCATCCGCGTGATTGATGGCATCGAAAGCTATCTCGTTGAGAAGGGCCATAGCTCGGTCGCCAACATCGTGGGAACGGTGAAGGCATAGCCCGGGCTGGACTAGTTTTGACAAAATGATTATGGACAAAATAATTTTAGAAACCTCTGTGGACCAGAATCATTTTGTCGAACTCTCCTGTAGTAACGGAATGGATTGTTGATGAGCAAGAGACTGAAACTTGGAGGAACGATTGCGCTCGGTGCCGTATTCACGGCCGTGGTTTTTTACTACTCGTTCTGCCAGCCCTTCATTCCCGGTGCGGTCTACGACGCGATCCCTGCGCAAGCCACTTTCACGTATAAAGCGGAGAGCCTGGAGGCTCTTCTGGAAAGCCCGGTGTGCACCCAGCTTGACAGGGCGCTGGGTGCGGGAAACTCGATGAAGGCATTGCTGGCACCCAACAGGCTTGGCGGATGGGCCAAGCTGGCTGTGCCGTCCGAGATCGCGGTGGCGGATCTGCCGCTTCGCCATGTCGGCCAGGCAAAATCGTGGGCAGCGGTGAGCTGGGTGGGCTGGCACAGCCCGTGGTTGCGGTGGAAGCTTGAGCATAGCCGCACGAAGGGGCTCTCCTTCCTGGGGAAACACGCGGCCTGGCCGGTTTGGAAATATGAAACGCCGGACGTTGCGCGCGGCATGAGCCTGACTTTTGCGCTAACCGACAACCTGTTCATGGCTTGCCTGTCGGAAAACCCGGCGGACATTCTATTGCTTCTGGACACCTACGACCAACGGATAGCCCCCATCAAGGACTCGAAATAAAGGACCCTTTCAGATGAACCTTCCAACGCAGCTTCGCAGCAGATTTTTGATTTTTGATTTTAGAGTGCCGATTTATAGGTCTGCGACGCCTTTACAAAGAAGAGACCCCCGACGATTGAGTTCCACAAATCGGAAATCAAAAATCGGCAATCGGCAATCGGTTGCCATCCTCATACTGTCCAGCCTGCTACTGGCAGGCTGCATCTCCAATAACGGGGAGCCGGAAGACAACCCCCTCTCCTCGGCACAAATCGAGATGTGCCTGTCGCGTACACGGCCCCCGCAGCAATTCGGGTTTTCAATCTTTGCGGTCGAAGGCGGCGTCGCCTATGCCGGGCGTGGACGCCTGCACCCCAACCACTTTACTTCCGCGGAGATGCTCGAGGAAAACATTCCGGTCATTAGAATGCGCGGGCGCTCCAAAAGAAACACTATGACTGTGTTGGTGGACACCAGTTCCCCCGTCTCCTGGATGGAGTTTTCGACTTCGCAGGATTTCAATGCCTACTTCATGGGCATAAACGACAACGTAATCCCCTATCGCGGAAACTACAACACCGGCGGAATAAAAGCCTTTGCCAGCGTGGTTACCCAGGTGCGGATCGATAACCTGTTCATCGAAAATATTCCCTTCTACATCCGCATGTCCCAAGGATCGCTCGGCCCACTGGCCCGCGGAATCCACAAACCGGAAATCGATGCCATCGTAGGCTACGACAACCTGCGCAGCTTTGAATACGTCCAGTTCGACCTGCAAGACAACACAATCAGTTTTTCTGCCAGCCAGCCCTACACCCCTAATCCAGATATACTGCTCGATGTTGCCAAGATCGTCAAAGCCCCCGGCTATGGCTTGGCCATCGAGGGAAAGCTCGACGACCAGCCGATCCCGCTCATTCTCGACTTTGCGGGCGACTTCAGCCTTGCGCGCGGGGACATCAAGGTCGCCACCACCCGTCTGCTCCAGATGGGCCACATTTCGCTCCGCGATGTCCCGACCCTCGTGCTACCGACCCACGTTGCCCCGCCACGCGTCGGCCGAAAATTGCTTACACCCTATCTCATTACCATCTGCAACAACGAAGGGGTGGTCTATTTCGAGAAGCTCATGGAAAATGTTGAAAGCGAAGAAGAGTCTGTAGAATAAAGAAGGACTTTGAGATTCTTTTTCAGTGGTCGAAAGGCAACAAACTCAACGAAGGCACCTTGAGCGCTGACGAAACCGTCTTCTGGCTACGCGGTATCTTGAGATTCTAGGGCCAAACCGCCCTTTACAATGCCTTCCAGGGGTTGGAAATTTCCCGCCTCTGGTTTTTTTTACTTTTTTCCGCACACTAGAAATCCTGTTTTTATTGGGGTTTTTGCTCATTGACAGAAAAAATGAAAAAAAGTGCGGTTTCGGAGTAACACTCTGCAAGAAGCCCCCGTATTACATAGCGAACCCAACAACAATTTAAACGGGAGCATACGCGGCAACCCAAGTGAACCCAAACTCATCGTCGCAGCCCCCCTACTCCGAGAGAGCCCCGCCCACCCAGCGGGGTTTTCTTTTGTCTACGTACAGGAACTTTCTGCGTTTTTCCTTGAAGACTACGTATTGCGAAAACCATCTCTCCCGCCTTTTAAAGGAAACCTTCAGGATCGGTGCAAGGCAAATGCGCGGCTGCAAGCAATCCTGAATATGCGCGTAGGCAATGGGTTTGACTCCCCTTGGGGCACAGGGTAGCTTGTCCAGATCTATGGAATTTTCCGAACTCAACCTCAACGAATCGATTTTGCGCGCCGTGGCGGACGCCGGGTTCAAGCAACCAACCCCGATTCAGGCCGAAGCGATTCCGGCCATCCAGACCGGACGCGACATTATCGGCTGCGCCCGTACCGGAACCGGCAAGACCGCTGCATTCGCCCTGCCGCTGATCCAGCGTCTGGAAGATTCCTGGACGGCGGCGCGCGAAATCCGCGTCCGTTCTCTGATCCTCTCCCCCACCCGCGAACTGGCGATCCAGCTCTTCAAAAACATTTCCGCGTTCGCGCAACACACCGAACTAGCCACCTTGCTGGTGCACGGCGGGGTCGGGTTCGAAGAACAGATCGAAACATTGCGGGCGGGCATCGACATTCTCGTCGCCACCCCCGGACGTATGCTCGACTTGATTGCCCGCAAGGCGCTCAAACTCGACCAAATCGAAATCTTCGTGGTCGACGAAGCCGACCGCATGCTCGATATGGGCTTTGCACCCGACATCCGCAAGATTGCCCCGATGCTACCGCAGACCCGACAGGTGCTCTTCTTTTCCGCCACGATGCCACAAGATGCCCTTAAGTTGGCCGGAAGCTTCCTTCGCAAGCCGAAGCACATTTCGGTCAACCCCGTTTCGGCCGCTGCCGAAAACATTTCCAAATCACTCTACTATGTGGAAAAGAACGACAAGTTTGCCCTGCTCGAATGGGTGCTCAAGCGGCTCGACTATGAGCGCGTATTGGTTTTCTGCCGCACCCGCCGGGGAGCCGACCTTTTGACCGAACGGATGCAAAAGGCGGAGCTGCCCGTCGCCGTATTGCACGGCGACAAGGCGCAGACGCATCGGCAGGATACTCTCGAAGCCTTTCGCTCCGGCAAAATCCCGGTACTTATCGCCACCGACCTCGCGGCGCGCGGCATCGATATCGAAGCCATTTCGCACATCATTAATTTTGATCTGCCCAACGAGCCGGAAACCTTTGTACACCGCATCGGCCGCACCGCCCGCGCCGGGGCATCAGGTTGGGCACTCAGCTTTTG
>DAOUQA010000216.1 GCA_030625905.1 Kiritimatiellales bacterium
GCATGTCCATGTCACCAGCGGCAATGGCAAAGCAAAGTTTTGGATGGAACCAGAGATTGCACTGGCCATGTCGCAGGGCGTACCTACGCATGAACTGGCAAAAATCGAAAAGATTGTGAAGGAGCATCGGGATGAAATTGAAAATGCATGGCGGGAACACTTCAACAATTGAAGTAACCAACATCGACAACATGGGATTTTGGGTTTTGGTTGGTTCAAAAGAACACTACCTGTCTTTCTCCGACTTTCCTTGGTTCATGGATGCATCCATTAAAAGCATTTCCCATGTTGAAAGAGAATCTGGCAACCACCTCTACTGGCCTGATCTGGATGTAGACCTAACGGTTGACATGATCGACAATCCAGAAGTCTATCCCCTCCAATACAAGTAGGCGATTGGGATAGGACTCCCCATCGCTGACCCCTATTCATGCGGCGGAAGGGCAGCTCCGTGTCGTTGCCAAGCTTCCGGACATAGCGCTTCACGGATTCATAGCTTCCTTCGAAGCCCTTCTCCATCTGCAGATCCTGAAAGATCCGCTGGGCGCTTAGGCCGAGCTTGAGCCGCTCGGTTTTTTCGGTAAACCGAAGGAGCAGATCCTGAATTCCGGCCAACTCGTACCGGAAATCCGGCCAATCATCCCGCTGCCAGTTGACCCAGTAATACTCATCTTCTCATGTAGGCATTCTAGACAGGAAGAGATAGGATTGGAGCCCGGAAGTAGATGAAATACATGGACGGTTCCGGGTTGCAGATTGAATGAAAAAATAGTCAACTGGAGTCACAGTCAAAATTTCAGCGCAAAGAAATAAGGGAAATGGAGGCGGTTTTTTTGACTGGATAACAGTTTTAAGGGGGAGAGCTTGATAGAGAAAGATATAGGGTGGAAGGCGGAGTGGATCCGCTTTGGCTGGAACCCGGCTGTGCCGGGCTTGAGGAAAGCGTTTACGGTTGGGAAACCGATAGCAACGGCGGAACTCCGTGCAACCGCACTGGGGGTCTACGAGCTGATGCTGAATGGACGGCGCGTTGGCTCCGAGGTCTTGCAGCCCGGCTGGACGGACTATCGTAAACGGGTCTACTTTCTGGAACACGACGTGAAGGACTGCCTGGCCGAAGGCGAAAATATTCTGGGTGCCATCGTGGCGCCGGGTTGGTACGCGGGGTTTGTCGGTCCATTCGAGGATAAGGGTTTCTATGGACAGGAAGCCTGGTTTTCCTGTGAACTGAAGCTGACCTATTCCGATGGAACGCAGGAAACTATTGTCACCGACTCTTCATGGGAAGGCCACGCCGGGCCGATCCTGTCATCCGACCTATTGATGGGCGAATCATACGATGCCCGCTTGGAGCTGGGCGACTGGACTCTTCCGGGGGGCGGGGGGCAAGCGGCAAGTGGCGGGTGGAGCCCGGTGATTGTCCGCGAAGAGCCATTTTCCACTTGCCACTTGCCACTTGCCATTGAACCCTATCCCGGTTCACCAGTCACCCAGGTCGGTGAATTGCCCGCGCAAAGTGTTGTCGAATTGTCCGGGGGGAGGCAGGTCTTCGACCTCGGGCAAAACATGGTCGGGGTGGTTCGCCTCAAGTTGAATGTTCCGGCCGGAACCGAACTGGTAGTGCGGCATGGCGAAATGCTCAACGAGGAGGGCTCGGTCTACACCGCCAACCTGCGCAAGGCCAAGGCCGTCGACCGCTACATCGCCAAGGGCGAAAAGGATGAAACCTGGCAGCCGCGCTTTACCTTCCACGGCTTCCGCTACGTGCAGATCGAAGGTCTTTCTGGCGCCCCGGATATTGGAACTGCGACCGGCGTGGTGCTCTCTTCGGTGCGGGAGAAAACCGCATTCTTCGAATGTTCCGACCCGCAGGTCAACCAGCTGTTCAGCAACATTAACTGGGGCTTTATCGGAAACTATTTCGATATTCCCACCGACTGCCCGCAGCGTGACGAGCGTCTCGGATGGACTGGCGATACCCAGATTTTCATGAAGTCGGCCAGCTTCCTTGCGGATGTGCGGCCGTTTTTCGACAAGTGGCTTCAGGATCTGCACGATGCCCAGCACGCCGATGGAGCCTATCCCGACGTGGCTCCAAACCTGGGGCGTCTCGGTCATGGCCATGCTGCCTGGGCCGATGCGGGCATTGTTTGCCCCTACGTGCTGTGGGAAATGTATGGGGAAATCCGCTTCGCCAAGCGTTGGTGGAGCGAGATGTGCCGTTACATGGACTTTCTTTTTAGCGAGGGTAACATACACAACGGTCCCGATGCCCATTCCTTTGGCGATTGGCTTAGCGCGAACAGCGAAACGCCGAACGAATTCATCGGGCAGGCCTACCGCCTCTACAACTGCCGCCTGATGAAGGAAATGGCGGAAGCCCTTGGGCTGGATAAAGACGTGCAGCGCTTTGCCGGGCTGGAGGAAAAGGGCAGGACGCTGTTTAAGGAAAAGTTCCTCAACGATGGCGGGCACCTGACCGTCAAGACCCAGACGGCCTATGCCTTGGTTGTGGCGATGGATCTGCTCGACGGCACCCTTGTTGAATTGGCGGCGAACGATTTGGCGCAAAACGTAAAGGATCACGACGGCTACCTGACCACCGGCTTTGTCGGCGTCGGCTATCTTTGCCCTGCACTCAGCAAGAGCGGGCACCACGATCTGGCCGTGCAGCTCCTGCTGAACGAGGACTACCCCTCGTGGCTCTATGAAGTAAAAAACGGTGCAACCACCATCTGGGAACGTTGGAACAGCTGGTCGCATGAGCACGGCTTCGGCGATGTTTCGATGAACTCATTCAACCACTATGCCTTCGGTGCGGTTTGTGAATGGATGTTCGAGTCGCTCGCCGGAATCAAGGCCGGAGCACCGGGCTTCCAGACCCTGGAGATCGCTCCCGGCTTGACCGACCGCCTCGACTATGTCAAAGCTTCCTACGAATCGGCTCAGGGGCGGATTTCCATCCATTGGAAAAAGACAGCAGACGGATTTGAAATCGAACTCGAGACGCCTGCCGCGTCAACGCTGCGCATTGAGGGTGGCGAGTGGCAGGTGGCAAGTGGCCACTGGCGGCTGGTGCTTGCCGACGGTTCCGCAGCTCTTTCTGAAATTAACGAGGTGGGTGTGTGAGCAGCGGAAACCTGGACGAGTTTTCTGGCTATACCAAGGCGCTGGATCTGTTTGATCGAGTGGTTGGTGACATGGGGCGATACCGGCGGTTCAAACATTGGATGCCCTCGGAAATAATCGACGAACGAACTGTGCTGGCGGAAGAAACCAATCGCATCCTAAGCGCAACCATCACACGTTTGAGTGGGAGAAAAAATGAGCCATCTGCCACTTACCACCTTCCACTCGCCACCCTCAATGCGCAACGTTGACGCGGCGGGCGTCTCGAGTTCGATTTCAAATCCGTCTGCTGTCTTTTTCCAATGGATGGAAATCCGCCCCTGAGCCGATTCGTAGGAAGCTTTGACATAGTC
>DAOUQA010000170.1 GCA_030625905.1 Kiritimatiellales bacterium
CCCGGCCGCAATCGGAGCCACCGCAACGGGGGTTGTTTTCTCGACCGGAGGCACCCCCGGAGCGACCACTGGCTTGGGCGTCGATTCTCCGATGCGTACGGTTTGTCCAAGCTGGGGCACCCCCGAGACATTGACCGGGCGGGCATAGACAGTGTTGACATCCGTGCGCGTGACACTCCACGTGCCAACCGATTCGCCGCCCTCCGCAAAGACCTCAACCGGCATGCCCTCGGACGGAGGAGTTCCCGTGGAGACCAAAATCTCAATCCCGGTATCCGAAACGCCGAACACCACGCCGGAGACCGGCTCTGCCGCAACAGAGAGTTCGGCCAGCATTACCAACAGCCCAATCATGCAAAAAGATTTTTTCATCATTCTCATTCCTCTTCAAAGGTGGTTTCAATGGGTGCCATCATTTCGGGGATGGGAGCCTGTCCCGGGTAGGTTTCAAGATGCCAACCCCCCTCCTGCTGCTGCGTCAGCGACCAGGTTCCCTTACTTTGAATATTTTCAAGCTGTTTCCTGTTTTTTTCGCGCATCCCGCCTTCAATGCATTCGACTATCCATGTAGCCCCATTGGCCGTGCAGGTGTAGTCGCCAGATATGTTGCTGGAATCCCGCACCACTACAGGATCAAAATGGAGCTTCATCGTGACCCACGTTTCGCGATACGAAAAATTAAGCCATATTTTATGCCTTGTCGAATAATTGGATTTCTCTATAAACTGCTTCCGCATGATCAAATATTCGAAATCCTTGATTACACATTGCCCTTGCTCATCAAAAAACATCTGAATGAAACTGCGCGGTGAAAATTCTCCTTTCCCTCCCGCACCAGACTCTCGGGTGCTGTCCTTCACTTCCTTCCGAACCCAGGCATCCAGGCGTTTCCCGCCCGCTTCTCCCAAAAAGCTCATACCTGCAAATTGTTTGGACGGAACATTGTAATCCAACACCACGCCGCCGCCTTCCAGCCCGGTCAGTTTTCCAGTAATTGGAACGGCGGCCTTCCCTCGTCCGGGGGCGATGACAAGAGGATATTCCGCTAGCATTTCCCCATCCTTCCCCTGCGTGATGACCAGCCGGTAGCGGGTTTGCAAGCGGTTGGTTAGCTCCATGGCCAGTGATGCAACGGCTTGGCGGCGATGATCGCTCGGTCCAAAATAACGATAGGTTTTAGGGTGCATCTTGCCCGCACCGATTTTTCGGTTGTGTGTGGCGCTGCCATATTTCATCTCGGCGGATATAAAAGCGCTTTTCCCTTCCGGCGAGTGCGTGTTGTAGACGACCAAACGCAATGCCGGATCGTGGAAGCGTTCATTGAGAATCAATCGATTTTTTTCATCTGCACTTCTCTGCCACAACTGCACATGCAAAAGCTTTTCCTTGGGAAGGGTTTGGGTCCACTGCCCGAACTCCTTCTTGGGCAAGCCCACCTTGAAAATCTGGTATGCCGGGGAAAAATCATGAATATAGTCCCGTGCACCGAAGGGGGAAGGCAACCGTTCCCACGCATTCCTACGGATCACCTCTTTTTTTTGCGGATCGTTTACCCATTGCTCCTTGAGGTAGGCGGCCTTTCGCAACGCACCCAGCCCCTCGTTTTTGCTGAGGTCATACGGCAACCCCGGAGCCTTGCAGGCAATGGCCGAAGGACGTAGCAAAAAGTGCCGCACCGGCTGGATTGTGCGCCCATATTCAACGGGAGGAATCTTTTGAAAACCGAGGACATCCCCCCGGAACATAATCGCCGGAATCGGCTGGCCATTATATCCCGTGCCCATCGCCACGTGGCGGGGATCAATTCCCTCGTACATATCCTCCACCATCTGATTTTCAAAAGCCACAAAAGCAGCGCCGATCGTTTTCTTAAAAAGGGTCATTCCCGACAACTCGCGTTTTTCAGCAAAGTCGGTGGTGATGAAGCCCTTGTCATTGCCATGAACCACAAGCCATGAGACATAGTGCAGCTCGCTGTCCTTTCCGTAATAATGCTCCACTTCGCCGAGCAATCCAGAAAAGAGCTGGTCCATGCCCCAGTCAATGGGGCCGCCAAACACAAACTTGACGATTCCCATGGCCTTGGAAAACTGCTCGTCGGACCGAACCCGTTCGTGCACCATCGGCGAAATATACTTGATAGTGTAGGTCGGCGGCTGGCTGACCCAGGCCCACTGCACTGGACTTTTCTTTTCCAAATCCAAAAAGCCAGATTTTCCATCGCCAACCACTTGGTTGAGCTCGCCAAGAATGTGGTTGGGAATCAGAAAGGGCTTGGTGATCGAAAACTCGCTCATATCCTGCGGGTGCTCCCCCGCAAACGGCCGAAGAATACGCCAGTCCAGTCCGCGGGTAAGGCCCGCATCCCGAAGGGTTCGATAGACCCCGAGCCCCCACGGGCAAAATTCACTCAGGAAAAACCGCGCCGTGGCATCGGTTGATCCCTGCTTGAACTGGGTTTCTTTTGCTTCGTGGAATATTTCCGCCGAGGAACATCTCCCATACCAGCCCTGCAGTCGTTTCCGGTAGTTTTCCAGCGAAACAAACGGAGCGGTGTGCATGGTTTGAAGCGGTCGGTTGGTAATCAGCTCCCGCGTAAACGGGCTCTGCATCGGAAACTTGCTCATCCCCACCAAAATCGTTTCGCAGCCCGCAAGGGGATGCATGAAAAACTCATCTTTTTTTGCCGTGGTGCGCAATGCCACGGAATAGTTTGGTAGGCCAACGAGAGAAGGATTCTCCTTTCCAATCTGGATAACCTTTTCGAGCCTTTCCAGACCAACGTCATAGGCCATGAGCGCCTGTTGCTTGAAATGCGGGCCTTTTTCCATGAGAGCATGGGCCTCATAGAGCGAACAAATCCCGCTCGCCAGCTTGCCGCGAAGAATAAAATTCGAGTCGCTCTCCCCCCCCTTGCACGGCATGTCGTTGTAGGGGCCAAACACCTCCTCAGCCAAATAGTGCCAAATAGACGGAACAGAGATTCCCTCATGAGTCCAGCGACAATACGTGCGATCAAAAAGTTTTAACTGTTCGACCAGCTCTTTTTGGAGGTCGCTCATCTGGTACAAGGGAAGCGCCGGGTTCAAAAAGTAGGCCTCGGTCGACCCCGTTGGAGGAGCCGTTCCATATGCCAATGCCGAAGGCACAAAACCCAAACACAGGGCAGAAAAAACCAGCATGCCCAGAACACTTTTCGTGGCTTGTTTTTTCATCATTTCACCTCTTGAAAAACAGCTGACAACGATTGGGTCTTCCTCTGCCTTCAGGCGTCGTCTGTCAGATATTTCGCCATCTCCTCCTCGGAGATCTTTGCCATCTTTTTCGCATGGCAACGCGGACATCGCTTGTCGGTGATGTCGGTTTTCGAGCGGGTCAGATAGCCACATTTGGTGCAACGATAGGGCTCACCCATTTCCTTGTCCAATGCCTCTTCGCTAATCCGCGACACGCAGCCCGCCAGAAGGGTTGCACCAGCGAAACCCGCACCACCTGCCAATAATGCTTTATTGAACTCTCTTTTATTCATCTCGGTCTCCTTTTGTTGTTCACGAATATGCGTAAAAATACCTTTTTAGGGGGCGGAAATACTTAAACCCCCATTTTTTTACCACCCGCTTCGCTAGAGGGCACAGAGATAAAGAATAGCGACCTCCGTGTTCCTCTGAGTCCTCTGTGGTAAAAAAGCATATGCACAGAATCGGTACAATGGAAAATTCGAGTCCTCCTTTATTCCCTGCCTACAAGACCCTAAGGCAGAATAATTGGCTGGCAGAATGATTTTCCTATCCTGATTTACATTAATCCGTTGGTCTCTCGTCTGCGTTCATCTGTGGTTCAAAATTTGGTTGCGGCTATGCCGCGCTAGGTATTTCGTGGTTCATATTTTTGCAACAGAGTCGCTTTGAATATATTTCCGGCAAACCAACGCGGCATTGATGCCGCCGAAGGCGAAGCTATTTTTAACAAGAGTGTCGATCGGTTTTTCCAAGGGATGGAAAACGTGCTGGATTCCGACGCACGCGGGATCGATGTTTTCCAGATTGAGGGTTGGGTAGACAATGCCCCGCTTCATCATTTCGAGCGAGGCAATCAGTTCGATCCCGCCGGAAGCGCCGAGCGTATGGCCCATGTGCCCTTTCAGGCTGCTGACCGGAACTGCGTCACCAAAGATTTCCGCCAGCGCCCGGGCCTCCTCCACGTCGCCATGCACCGTGGCCGTGGCGTGTGCACTGATATAGTCGACATCTGAAGGCAGGATGCCGCTCTCTTCCAGCACCTGGCGAAGGCAGCGCTCCATGGCATCCGCATTCGACTGGCTAATGTGCGCCCCGCTTCCGCAGGTACTGAAACCGAGCACCTCAGCATGGATGGTTGCGCCACGCGCCACCGCCTGCTCCAACTCCTCCAGAACGAGAATACCCGCCCCTTCGCCGCAGACGAGTCCATCGCGATCGCGATCAAATGGACGCGGAGTAGTTTTGGGCGAATCGTTATGGTGCGATGAGGTGGCGAAAAGCACATCGAACGAACCGGTGACGGTCGGGTGCAGCTCCTCGGCTCCGCCGCACAACACACGATCCTGCC